>DATHJG010000095.1:0-2369 GCA_035489875.1 Solirubrobacteraceae bacterium
GCGCGCGAGACGGGATGCGCTCCGGCGGCCAGCAGGCCGACGCTGACGCCGCGCCCGTGCCAGCGCCGGCGGGGCTCGCCCCAGCCGATCGCGCGCGCCACCTCCTGCACGTCGCCGATCAGGTCGGCGTCGAGTGGCTTACCGGTGCCGTCGGGACGGACCGGCTGGCCCTTGACGACGAGGTTGCGCCGTCGCAGCTCGACGGCGTCGACGCCGGCGCGCCGTGCGACCTCGTCGATCTGGGACTCGCCGATCCACTGCAGGTGCGTCGCGCCGAACGCGCGGTAGGAGCCCGACGGCGCCGTGTTGCAGTACACGCAGTTGGCCTCGACGTCGACCGCCTCCCAGCGGTACGGCCCCGGCGCGGAGTCGGCGGCCGTGGCGGTCACGCGCGGGCCGTTGTCGGCGTAGGCCCCGGTGTCGAGCCAGAAGCGGGTCTCGCGCGCGACGAGCGTGCCGTCGGCCTTCGCGGTGGTGCGCATCCAGGCCTTCATGCCGTGCCGGCGCGAGGTCACCATCGACTCGTCCACGCGGTTGGCGATCCGCACGGGCCGCTGCGCCTTGCGCGAGAGCGCCACCGTCAGCGGCTCCATCTTCGTGTAGGACTTCGACCCGAAGCCGCCGCCGAGGTACGGGACGATGATCCGCACGGCGCCGAGCGGGACCTCGAAGAGCGACGCGATCTCGGCCTGCGTCAGGTACGGATGCTGGCAGTTCGCGATCAGGGTGATCTCGTTCGGCTTGAAGTCCGCGATCGTCGTATGCGTCTCCATCGCGTACTGGTAGACGGCCGGGAACTCATACTCACCCTCGACGACGATGTCCGCCCCCTCGGCGACACGCGCGCAGTCGCCGGACTCGAGCACGTAGCGGTACGCGACGTTCCCGTCGCGCTCGCCGAGATCGCCCAGGCCGTGGAACAGCCCGGGACGGATCGGCCCCTCGTGCAGCAGCGGCGCCTCGTCGGCGATCGCCTTCTCGATCGTGTCGACGACCGGCAGGTCCTCGTACTCGACGAAGATCGTGCGCAGCGCCGCATCCGCGGTCGCCTCGTCGGTGGCCGCGACGGCGACGACCGGCTCGCCGTGGAAGCGGACCCGGTCGATCGCGATCACCGGGCGGTCCTTGATCGCGTGGCCGAAGAACGGGTCGAGGTCCAGCAGGTCCTGGCCGGTCAGGATCGCCACGACGCCCTTCATCTCGGCCGCCGCGGCGGTGTCGATCGAGACGATGCGGCCGTGTGGCACCTGGCTGCGCAGGACCTTCCCGACCAGCATGCCGGGAACCTCGATGTCGCCGACGTAGTCGGCCTGACCGCGCAGCTTCTCCCACGCGTCCTTGCGCGGGCGCGACGTCCCGACCTCCCTGAGCCCCGTCCCCGCGCGGCGTTCCTCGACGACGCTCACGGGCGCACACCGGCGATGTCGCGCGCGGCCGCGAGGATCGAGCGGTAGCCCGTGCAGCGGCAGATGTTCCCGTCCAGGCCGTGGCGGATGTCCTCCTCGCTGCCGAGCTGACCGGCGTCCTCGAGCGCCTTGATCGTCAGCAGGAAGCCCGGCGTGCAGTAGCCGCACTGGAGCGCGGCGTGACGGTTGAAGGCGTCCGCGTAGCGGTCGAACTCGGGCATCTGCGCGAAGCCCTCGACGGTCAGGACGTCCTTGCCGTGCGCCTCGTGGGCGAGGTACGTGCAGGCGCTCACCGGACCACCGTCGACGAGCACCGTGCAGGTGCCGCAGACCTGCACCTCGCACGAGCGCTTCGCGCCCGTGAGCCCGAGCCGGTCGCGCAGCACGTCGAGCAGCAGCTCCTGCGGCTCCACGTCGATCGACGTCGTGTCGCCGTTGACGTTCAGCCGGATTTCCACGACGCGGCCTCCTCCGGCATGTCGAACGCTCCGTTCGTGCGTCGCAGGTCGCGCAGCCACGCGTCCCAGTACTCGTCGGCGAAGCCGTCCTGGTACTTGCGGGCGTACAGCTCCTTGAGCAGCGACTCGGGGATCGGGCGCAGCGGCCCGAACGTCGAGGCGATCGACTGCAGCTGGAGGCTGCGCTCGAGCAGCACGCCGGTCAGCACGGTCCACTGGATGCTGCGCTCGGCCACGAGGACTCCGTGGTTGCGCAAGAGGAGCGCGGATCCGTCGCCGAGCGCAGCGGCCACCTGCCTGCCCTGCGCCTCGTCCATGATCAGGTCCGGCTCGCCGTCGTACGTCGCCAGCCCGTCCATGAAGAGCACGCCGTCGTGGGTCAGGCACTGGAAGTCCGCGCTGGTGGCGCTGAACGCCGTCGCGTACGGGGGATGGCCGTGGATGACGCAGCGGACGTCCGGCCGGCTCTTGTACACCTCGGTGTGGAGCACGGCCTCGAGATGCA
>DATHJG010000096.1:0-3533 GCA_035489875.1 Solirubrobacteraceae bacterium
GATCTCGACTTCCTCGTTCGGGTTGACCGACTTGCGGATCGAGAGCTCGTTGGAGGGGATGACCCCCTCGCTCTTGTAACCGATGTCGACGAGGACCTCGTCCTTGTCGATGCGCACCACCGCACCGGTGACGACGTCACCTTCCTCGAAGGGGACGATCGTCGCGTCGTAATTCGGGACTATCCGACCGTCGATCTCGAGGAGCATCCCGTCGGAGCCCTCGACGACACGAGCGTCGGTGGTAGTGGTGGGCGGGGTCATAGTGGCTTCCATAGGCAGCGGATAACTCTAGCGTCTTCCGTCACGAGGATTTCGATCCCACCCGGCCCGCGTTTTCCTATGATCCTGCCCCCCGATGCCCGTCCGAGCCACCAAGCGCGGCGCTGAGCGCACCCCGCTCAGCGGCGACTTCGACGTCGTGATCTGCGGCGCCTCGTTCGCCGGTCTCGCGGTCGCGCGGGAGCTGCGCGCGACCGGCGCCCGCGTGCTCGTGCTCGACCGCTACGAGATCGGGGAGCGCCAGACGTCCGCCTGCGCCGCACCGACCGAGTGGCTGCGCAACCTGGGTCTGGAGGCGTCGATCCGCCAGACGTTCGGCTCGCTGCTCGTCCACACGCCGCGCACCACCGCGCGCTGGCCGCTCGGCTGGACGTTCTCCACCTTCGACTACCGCGAGCTGTGCGACCTGCTGTGGGAGCAGCGCGGCGCGGGGACGGAGTTCGAGACGGCCAAGGTCGACGGGAAGACGGTTTCGCCGTCCACAGCGCCTGCGGCGGACGCCGGCGGTGCGCCGACGGGGTCAACGGGGCTCGCCTCCGGCGCCGTTCCCGGCGACGTTACGGTGCACACCGACCGGGGCGACGTGTCGGCTCCGCTCGTCGTGGACGCGCTCGGCTGGAAGCGGAACCTGGGCGCGCAGCTCGTCCAGCCCCCCAACGCGCGGCTCTCGCGCGGGCTGGAGGTCCATCCGGGCGGGGCCGGCGAGGACCTGGAGCTGTGGATCGACAAGCGCGTGATCCGCGCGGGCTACGGCTGGTCGTTCCCCGCGCAGGACGAGCTGCGCGTCGGCGTCGGCTCGTTCGACCCGCACGATCGCGTCAGGGAGCCGACCGTCGCGCTGGCGGACGACCTCGGGCTGCCGCCCGACGGCTACCAGGGCAACTGGATCCCGCACCGGTTGCGGCCGGCGGTCGAGGACGGCGTCTTCTTCGCCGGCGACTCGGCGGGCCACTGCCTGCCGGTGACCGCCGAGGGCATCCGCACCGCGTTCTACTTCGGCATCGCGTGCGGGCGCGAGCTGCGGGCGGTCGTCGAGGGCCGCCGGGCGCGGGGCGACGCGCTCGCCCGCTACGCCGCGTTCTCGGCCGCGCACCGCTGGAAGTACGAGGCGATGCTCCAGGTCCAGCACCTCGTGCCCAAGCTGCGTCCGCGGGCGCTCGGCGGCGTGACGAGGGCGTTCGGCCGTGGGGCGGTCTCGCACTGGGGGTTCCGGCACTACCTGGCGATCGCGCCGCCTTCGTTCGCGTTGCCCGCGCCGCCGGCTCCTGCTCGCTCGGTCGCGGCCGCGAGCGCCGTCGCCGCGTAGGGCTCGGGCGCTCGCGTACGGCGGGCATGAAGGGAGAGGATCGAAGTGCCGCGGCGGGACGCGGGGCGAGCTGAGCACCGCACACCGGCTGTCGTGAATGTCTCGTGATGCGAGACATTCATGACACTCGGCCGGTATGAATCGCATGTGCGCGGGGGCGTTCCCGCGGAAACGCCTCCCACGGCCCGGGCCTCCCCTCAATGCCCGCCGTGCGCGAGCGCCGGCGCTACGAGCGCGCCCACCGGCCGCCGACGTACGACGAGAGGTCGGCCACGAACGCCAGGCCCACCAGGAACCACTCGAAGCCGCGCACCTCGCGGCCGGATCCGACGTCGTAGAACACGACGTACGCCAGCGTCGTCCACGGCAGGAAGAGGAAGCCGAGGATCGCGACGGCCAGGCTGTCGATCGCCCGGCTGATCATGTCGGAGAAGATCGCCGTGAAGATCAGTGCGATCCGCGGGCCGATCAGGGCGAACAGGGCGATCAGGCACGGCACGCACCGCAGCCTACGCCGCGCCCAGCACCGCCGCGAGCCGTGGCAGCGCGATGTTCCGACCGCTGACCACCACGACGAGCGACTCCTCGCCGCGCGGCACTCGTCCCGCCATCACGGCGGCCACCGCCGTCGCGCCCGCTCCCTCGGCAACGATCCCGTGCGCGCGCGCGAGGAAGCGGATCGCCTCCTCGATCTCCGCCTCGGAGGCCTGCGTCACGGCGGCGACGTGGTCGCGGACGAGCTCGAACGTCACCGCGCCGGGCTCCAGGTTGCCGGCGAGGCCGTCGGCGAGCGTGTCGCCCACCTCGAACGGCGTGATCCGCCCGGCCGCTAGCGCAGTGCTCAACGCGGGCGAGCGCTCGGCCTCCACCCCGATCACGCGCGCGCCCGCGCGCCCGGACGCCCACAGGCCCAGCCCGGACGCGAGGCTGCCGCCGCCGAGTGGCGCCGCGACCGTGACCGGCCCGGGGATCTGCGCGTCGAGCTCGCGCCCGAGCGTGGACTGGCCGGCGATCACGCCGGTGTCGTTGTAGGACGACACGTACCGCGCGCCGTCCAGCGACAGCCCGTGCGCCTCCGCCTCGTCGTAGTCGGCGCCGCGCTGGATCAGCTCGACCGGCAGCGCCCGCAGGGCGGCGACCTTGGCCGGCGACGCCGTCTCGGCCACCACGACCGTCGCCTGAACGCCCAGCACCGAGGCCGCCCACGCGATCCCGAGCCCCGCGTTGCCGGCCGAGGCGGTCACGACCCGGCCGTCGCCGCCGGCGCGCGCCAGCGCGGCCAGCGCGCCGCGGACCTTGAACGAGCCGGTGGGCTGGAGCGTCTCGAGCTTCAGGTGCACGCCGTCGCCGAGCGCGGGCGCGGGCACGAGCGGCGTCGGGGGGAGATGGGCCGCGACGACCGCGGCCGCGGCGTCGAGGTCTGCGGGCGTGGGCGCGGCGACGGCGCGCACGCTCACGCGAGCGCCTCCCGCAGCGCCCCGCCGACCTCGGCGACCGCCTGGCGCGACAGCTGCGACTTCGCCATCCAGCGGAAGAAGCCGTGGATCGCGCCGTCGTAGCGCCGCAGCTCGACCGGCACGCCGGCGGCCTCCAGCGCGCGGGCGTACGCCTCTCCCTCGTCGCGCAGCACGTCGTGGTCCACGGTCAGGACGAACGCCGGCGGGAGGCCGGCGAGGTCCTCGGCCTGCAGCGGGGAGGCGTCCGGCCGGCGGCCGTCGGCGCCGTCGAGGTACAGCTCCCAGTAGCGCTGCATGCCGAGGGCGGTCAGCCCGAACCCGTCGCCGGATTCGCGGTAGGACGGCGTGTCGAGCCCGCTGTCGCAGACCGGGTAGACGAGCGCCTGGAAGCGCAGCGGCGGCCCGCCCTCGTCGCGCAGCCGGCGCGCCGTCACCGTCGCGAGGTTGGCGCCCGCCGAGTCGCCGGCGATCGCCAGGCGGTCGGGGTCGCC
>DATHJG010000097.1:0-2096 GCA_035489875.1 Solirubrobacteraceae bacterium
GCGCTCGTGGCGGTCGCGCTCGCGCTGGGGACGGCGTGAGCGAGCCCGCGACCGCCGCCGCGAAGACCGCGTTCGCGCTCTTCGCCGGCGCCGCCTACGACCCCACGGCGGCGGGCGGCATGGTCGCATGGCAGCGGCCGAACGGGACGGCGCTGCTGCTGCGCGGCGGGACCGCGACCGGGCTGCCCGGGAGCCATCCCGCGCTCGGCGGCGCGCGGATCGCGTGGCGCGAGGGCGACGAGCTGACGATCGCCGACGCCGCCACGCTGCGGCAGCTCGACCGGCGCAGCGCGCCGGGCGCCGGCGTGCTCGCGCTGTCGGATCACGCGCTCGCCTGGCGCACCCGCGACGCCGAGGGGACCGACCGGCTGTGGGTCGGCGCCGGCGGCGAGCCGCAGCTCGTGCTGGAGTCGCGCGCGCCCACCGAGATCGGCCGGCCGGCGCTCGCCGGCAACGTCCTGCTCTGCCACACCGCAGGCCCGCTCGGCAGCGAGCTGATGAGCATCGACCTCGCCACCGGCGCGCAGCGGGTGCTCCGCACCGAGCCCGGCGCGCAGATCACGAACCCCGCGACGGACGGGAGCCGGCTGCTCTACGTGCACGCGACCGGGCAGACGCAGCAGCTGCGGCTCGGTCCGCTCGCCCCGGCCGATCCCGCCGCCGACCGCGTGCTGCTCGTGCACGCGTCGCCGGGCCGCCGCGATCGCGGGCACGAGCACGGGCGCCAGCGGCACCGCACGGGCTACGGCGGCCGGCGCCCGCCGCTCCCCCCGCGCACCACATCCGGGGTCGTCGCGACGCTCTGGACGACCGCGCTGAGCGGCGACACGGCGTACGTCGCGCGGCTGCGGACGGTCAAGGGCCGGCCGCAGACCGCGGAGATCCTCAGCGTGCCCGCCCGGCCCTGAGGGTAGGATCCCCCGGTCAAGAGACGGGAGGCTCACCATGCCCAGGCGAACCCTGCTCGCGCTGATCGGGGTCAGCGCGGCCCTCGCCGCACCGGCCGCGGTCGGCGCGGCGCCCTACCAGCACACGACGCAGCCGACCGCGGAGGGGAGCGGGGGAGCGGCCGCAACCGTGGACAGCGTCGCCACGACCGCGGCGCGCGACGTGCTGCGGCGCGGCGGCAACGCCGTCGACGCGGCGGTCGCCGCGGCCGCCGTGCTCGGCGTCACCGAGCCGTTCTCGTGCGGCATCGGCGGCGGCGGGTTCATGGTCATCCGCACGCCCAAGGGCAAGGTGACGACGATCGACTCGCGCGAGGAGGCGCCGGCCGCGATGCGGCCCGACTCGTTCTTCGAGAACGGGTCGGCCCTCGGGTTCGCCGACGCCCGCTGGAGCGGGCTCTCGGCCGGCGTCCCGGGGACGGTCGATGCCTGGGACGAGGCGCTCCGCCGCTACGGGTCGTGGGACTTCGGGCGCGTGCTCGCGCCGGCGATCGACGTCGCGCGCGAGGGCTTCGTGGTCGACGCGACGTTCGCCTCCCAGATCACCCCGGACTACTTCGACGACATCCCGTCCACCGCGGCGCTCTACCTCGACCCCGACGGCACCGCGAAGGATCCCGGCGCGGTCCAGCGCAACCCGGACCTCGCCAACGCGTACGAGCGGATCGCGCGGCTCGGCGCCCGCAAGGGCTTCTACCGCGGCCCGATCGCGGACGCGATGGCCAAGGCGGCGCAGAAGCCGCCGACCGCCTCGACCGCCGACCACATCTGGCGGCCCGGGCTCCTCACCGTCAAGGATCTCGAGCACTACCGCGTCGAGCGGCGCGCGCCGACCCGCGTCGGCTATCGCGGCTACGACGTGTACTCGATGGCCCCGCCGTCGTCCGGCGGCTCGACGGTCGGCGAGGCGCTGAACATCCTCGAGCAGGTGCCGGGCTACGCCCAGATGTCCGACGTCGACAAGCTGCACTACTTCCTCGAGGCCTCGCGCTACGCGTTCGCCGACCGCAACGTGTTCGTGGCGGATCCGGACTACTTCGACGTGCCGCTGCGCGGCCTGCTGTCGGACTCGTTCGCCACCGAGCGCGCCGCGCTGATCGCCGAGACCGACCCGAACGTGCCGGTGGCGCCAGGCGATCCATGGGAGCA
>DATHJG010000098.1:0-2597 GCA_035489875.1 Solirubrobacteraceae bacterium
CGCACGCCGAACTTCGCGTACACCCGGGACAGGTGGTGCTCCACCGTCTTCTCGCTCAGGAACAGCGCGGCCGCGACCTGCTTGTTCGGCCGGCCCTCGGCGACGAGCCGGGCGACGTCGAGCTCGCGCGCGGTGAGCGAGCGCGGGCCCTCGGCGCCGACCGCCCGGCGGTTCTCCACCGAGACGCGGGAGCCCAGGCGGCGCAGCTCGCGCGTCGCGACGTCGCGCCACATGAAGGCGGCGCCGCGCGACGCGTCGACGGTCACCGCGCGCAGGAGCGCGACGGCCTCCGTGCGATCTCCGGCCGCGGCGAGCGCGCGGCCGGCCAGCAGCCGGGCCGCCAGCTCGTCGCGGCGCGCGCCGATGCGGCCGGCCCGCTCCGCCGCCGCCATCGCCACCGTCCCGGCCTCGACCGGCTCGCCCGTCGCCAGCAGGATCTCGGCCTGGGCGCACGCGCCGCGGACCGCGCCCGCGGGGAGCGCCATCGCGTCGGCGTGGCGGACCAGCTCGTCGCACCAGTCGCGCGCCTCGGCGACCCGGTCGGTCGCCAGCGCCGCGCGCACCAGCACGAGCAGCAGCCACGTGCGCCATGTCTCGTCGACACCCTCGAGCAGCGGTCCGCCCGCCGCCGTCATCTCGCGGATGCAGCGCTCGGCGTCCTGTTCCTCGTGGATCGCGGCGACCGCGCAGCGTCCGGTGCGGGTGAGCGTGCTCGGCTCCAGCTCGTCGAGCAGCTCGGCCGACTCCTCGGCGGCCCGCTGGGCGTCGGAGCCCTCGCCGCGGTCGTGGTGCAGGAGCGCCTTCGTCCAGAGCGCCTGGTGGAGCATGCTGCGGACGCCCTGCAGGCGCGCGCCCTCCTCCGCGACCTCGACGTCCGCCAGCGCCTCGCCCAGGTTCAGCCGCTGCTGCTGGAACTGCGCGCGCGTGATCGCGAGCTGGCCGAGGAAGCCGTCCTGGCGCGTCGCGCGGGCGACGGAGAGCGCGCGGTCGAGCGTCGCGTAGCCGTCCTCGAAGCGCTCGCCGAGCAGCGCCGCGGTCGCGACGTGGACGGCGCCCTTGAGGCCGGCGCCGATCTCCGGGTCGTCGATCCGCGCGAGCCGGTCGATCGCGCGTGCCAGCAGCGTCGCGGCGGCGGCGCCGTCGCCGGTGCGCTGGGCGCCGAGCGCACCCAGGCCCTCGGCTCCGGCGTGCAGCGCGTGCTGGCCGTCGGCGTCGCACGCGGCGCGCGCGGCCCAGTCGCGCATCGCGGCGGCGTCGCCCGCGCAGAAGCCCGCGGCGGCCATCTCGAGCGACAGCGCGGCCCGGCTCTCGGGCGGGGCGTCCGCGAGCGCGGTCAGCAGCCGCCGGTGCGCGTCGCCGTGGCGGCCGAGCAGGTGCTCGACGCCCGCGCACATCGCAACGAGGCCCAGCCGCTCCGGCGTGCGCGCGGAGGGGAGCAGGGCGAGCACGTCGAGCAGCGCCTCGCGGCTCTCGTGCAGCCGCCCGGCGTTGGCGAGCGCGAGCGCCATCGGGCCGAGCAGCTCCGCGCGCGCCTCGCGCTCCGCGTGCGGGAGCAGGCGCGCGCCGGCCGCGTACCAACGGGCGGCGGTCGCCGGGGCGGTGTCTGCGGCGGCCGCGGCGGCCTCGCGCAGCAGCGCGACGGCGACCGCGTCGCCTGGGCGGGCGCACTTCTCGACATGGAACGCGCGCACCGACGCGCCGGCACCGCGCGCCTGCAGCGCCGCGGCGACGCGCTCGTGCGCGGCCAGGCGCCAGGCGGGCGGGGCGGCGTCGTAGACGGCGCGGCGCAGCAGCGGGTGGCGGAAGCGGAAGGCACGGCCGTCACCGGTCGCGCACACGAGGTCGGCGGCGACGAGCTGGTCGAGCGGGGCGAGCGCGTCGGCGGCGTCCAGCCCGGCGGCGGCCGCGGCGAGCTCGGGGTCGAACGGATCGCCGGCGACGGCGGCGCCGTCGAGCAGCGCGCGGGCGGTGGGCGGCATCGCGCCGACTTCCAGCCGTACGGCGGCGAGCAGCGTCGGCGGCAGCGCGTCGCCAGGGTCGCGGGCGACGCGGGCCAGTTCCTGCAGGAACAGCGGGTTGCCGGCGGCCTCGCGCGCCAGCCGCTCGCGCAGCGCGGCGTCGCCGACGTGCCCGACCAGCTCGAGCGACGCGTCGTGCGCGAGCGGGGCCAGCGAGAGGAGCCGGCTGCCGGCCGCGGCGCGGGTCGCGTGCAGGACGCGCGCCGCCGGCTCCATCGGGCGCAGCGCGAACGCGAGCAGATGCGGCGTGCGCGGCGGGCGGCGCAGCAGGTGCAGGACGAGCTCGATCGACGCGTCGTCGGCCCAGTGCAGGTCGTCGAGCAGCAGCGCGACGGGACGCTCGCGGCCGAGCATCTCCAGCAGCGCACGGAGCGCCCGGTGGCAGCGGAAGCGCTCGCGGGCGGCGGGCGCGGCGGGCGCCGGC
The DNA here is from genome assembly GCA_035489875.1 of Solirubrobacteraceae bacterium. Taxonomy (GTDB): domain Bacteria; phylum Actinomycetota; class Thermoleophilia; order Solirubrobacterales; family Solirubrobacteraceae; genus DASQMT01. The sequence goes on from DATHJG010000098.1 coordinate 2,443, forward strand.
CCGGCCGACGTCGCCGCCGCCGACGGCAGGACGGCGGCGAGGTCGGCGCCGACCGACTCGATGCGGCGGGGGTGCAGCGTGGCGACGTGGTCGTCGAGCGCGTCGACGACGAGGCCGAACGGGACGTCGCGCTCGTGCTCGGCGGCGCGGCCGCC
>DATHJG010000099.1:0-12966 GCA_035489875.1 Solirubrobacteraceae bacterium
GGTCGTCAAGCTCGACACCCAGGCCCGCCAGGCGCTCGCGGCGGGCAAGGAGGACCTCGCGCGCACCGCGCTGGAGCGCAAGCAGTTCGCGCAGACCGAGCTGCAGACGCTCGACCAGCAGGTCGCCGAGCTCGAGCAGCAGCAGCAGGGCCTGATCGACAAGGAGCAGAAGCTGCGCTCCAAGCTCGAGCAGTTCCGCACCAAGAAGGAGGTCATCAAGGCGCAGTACTCGGCCGCCGAGGCGCAGGTGAAGATCTCCGAGGCCGCGACGGGCGTCGGCGAGGAGATGGCCGACGTCGGCCTGGCGATGCAGCGTGCGGTCGACAAGACCGAGGGCATGCGCGCCCGCGCGAGCGCGATGGACGAGCTGGAGGCCTCCGGCGCGTTCGACGACAACCTCACGCTCACCGCCGGTCAGGACGACATCGACCGGCAGCTGTCCGAGCTGACCTCCGGCAGCCAGGTCGACGACGACCTCGCGAAGCTCAAGGCCGAGCTGGGCCAGGGCTCGGAGCCGTCGCCGGCGCTGGGCGAGGGCAAGCCCGCCGACCAGCAGACGCAGGGCGGCCAGCAGTGATCGTCCGGATCTCGACGGAGGACCAGTATCGCCTCCCCGATGCGGACGCCGAACGGCTCAACGAGCTCGACAACGCAGCGGTCGCAGCCGTCGAGGCCGACGACGAGGACCGCTTCCACGAGGTCTTCGAGGAGATGATCAACCTCGTCCGCACGGACGGGCACAAGTTGGGGGACGACGAGCTCGAGGAGTCCGACGTCATCCTCCCGCCGCCGGACCTCTCCTTCACAGAGGCCCACCTGGAGTTCAGCGGCGACGGATTGATCCCGGATTAGCTCCGCGGGTCATCCGGACCGCGTTCTGACCGGCATGCCGGACGTCCTGTCCGGGCTTGACCGGGCTTCGCCCTCTAGATAGGGATCCCCCACAAGGGGAACCAGCGCTCGAGCTCCGCCTCGATGGGGAGCTCGTTCCCGATCTGCGCCTTGAGCCGCAGCTCGCTTTCGGTGTCGCGGCGCTGGTCGCCGCCGGCGGGCACGAAGGGGTAGTACGCGCCGCGCTTGTAGTTGTAGATCCAGTACACGGGCTTGTCCTGCGCATCGCGGAACGCGAACACGGCGCACAGGATGCGCTCGCCGTAGCCGCCGTCCTGCAGCGCCTGGGAGACGACGTTGACGCCGACGACGAGGTCCTCGAACTCCTCGTCGGTGAGGACCATCCAGCGGTAGCCGAACGAGTCGTCGGTCCGGTCGACGCCCGTCCCGGTGTCCTCGCCGGTGCCGCGCAGGACCTCCTCCATGTCGGTCACGATCGACTCGAAGTCGGCCGTCGCGAGCGGCTGGAACACGATCGCCGCCTTGCCGGGGCTCTTCAGCCCCAGCGACATCTCCAGCGTGATCGCGGCGGTCGACATCGCGAACAGCCGGCTCTCGGCCGGCTGCTTCACCTTGCGCCGGCCGGTGAGGATGTCGAACAGGCCCATCAGGCGGTGCCCTGCAGCTGCATCTCCAGGCGCTGCAGCGCGGCGATCCGCTTCTCCATCGGCGGGTGCGTCGCGAAGAGGCTGCCGATCGACTTGCCGACGGAGGGCGGGAAGAAGTAGAACGCGCTGAGCTCCTGGCTGGCGCGCAGGTCGCGCTGCGGAATGCGGTGCATGCCGGTCGAGATCGTCGTGAGCGCCGACGCGAGCGCGCTCGGGCGCCCGGTGATCAGCGCGGCGCCGCGGTCGGCCGCGAACTCGCGGTAGCGCGAGAGCGCCTGCATGAGCAGGAACGAGACGACATAGACCGCGATCGAGACGAGGAACAGCACCATCGCGCTCGGGTTGTCGTCGTCGTCGCCGTGGCCGCCGCCGAACAGGAACCCGAACTGCACCACGTACGCCGCGATCGTGGCGAAGAAGCCGGCGAGCGTCATCACCATCACGTCGCGGTTGGCGACGTGGGTCAGCTCGTGCGCCATCACTCCCTCGAGCTCGGCGGGCGAGAGCAGCTCCATGATTCCCGTCGTCGCGCAGACTGTGGCCGACTTGGGTGAGCGGCCGATCGCGAACGCGTTCGGCATGCGGGTATCGGCGACCGCGATCTTCGGCTTGGGCAGGTCGGCCTGGATGCACAGTCGCTCGATCATCGCGTGCAGCTCGGGCGCCTGGGCGGGCGTGACCTCGCGGGCGCCCATGGCGCGCAGCGCGAGCTTGTCGGAGCCGAACAGTTGGAACGCCGCGAGGCCGCCGGCGATGATCGCGATCATCACACCGTTCGCGCCGGACGCGAGCAGCGCCACGATCAGGATCACGTAGACGAGTCCCAGCAGGAACATCGTGATCGTCATCCGGACCTGAAGCCCGGTGTCCTTGCCGAATGAGGTGGGTCGAGGCATGAGTGCGTTCATTCTCGCAGTTGCACCTCGAACTTGAGCGACCTTTTAGATACTGTCCCGCTCGCCGAGTCCCGCCCGTCCTCGGGTGGGAGCGGGGGACCCAAGCAGTCCTCGGGGCGAATCCGGGCCGTCAGGCCCGGTAGCGCACAAGCGCGAGCCCGTCAGCTAACCCCGTAGGCCGAGCCCATGAGAAAACCCCTGCACCCTGCACGGTTCGTTGCATGCTCCATAACATGGAGCGATTTTGTCGTGCCCGGGGTCGGGCGCGCCTAGGATGCCCCGCCGGATGCCCCGCCTGCGCCTGATCGCGCTCATCGCCGCGCTGCCGTTCGTGCTCTGGCTGTTCGTGCCCGTGCTGTCGGACGGCGCGCCGATCGGCAGCCGGATCGATGAGAAGCGGCGGGAGATCGAGCGCAAGAAGGGGCGCGAGCGCGTCCTCACCACCACGATCTCCAGCTACACGCAGCGCATCAACGCGCTGCAGGGCGACATCACCGCGCTGCAGACGCGCCAGGTGCGGATCGAGGCCGACCTGGACAGCAAGCGCGCGGAGCTCGCCCGCCTGCAGGATCTGCTGCGCGACGAGCGCATCAGGCTGGTCAAGCTGCGCGCCAAGCTCGCCGAGGCGCGCGCCGCGCTGAGCGAGCGGCTCGTCGAGCTCTACAAGGCCGACAAGCCCGACGTCGTGACCGTGATCCTCGAGTCCGACGGGTTCGCCGACCTGCTCGAGCGGACGGAGTTCATGCAGCGCGTCTCCGAGCAGGATGCGCGGATCATCGACCGCGTGCGCGCCGCCAAGGCCGAGGCGGTGGCGACCGAGCAGCGGCTCGACCGGCTCGAGACCCGCCAGCGCGAGGTGACGGCCGTCGTGGCGCGGCGCCACCAGGAGGTCGTCGACATCAAGGAGCGCCTGGTCACCCGCCAGGGCGAGTACCGCGACGTCCGCGCCGACAAGAACCACGCGCTCGTCTCCACGCGTGACGACCGCCGCGACCTCGAGGGCGACCTGCGCGCGCTCGAGAAGGAGCAGGCGGCCGTGCTCGCCAAGCTGCAGGCGGCGCAGGGCGGCGGCGGGCCCGCCGGTCCCGTCCGCCAAGGGTCGGGCAGCATGATCTGGCCGGTCAACGGGACGTTCACCTCGCCGTTCGGCATGCGCTGGGGTCGCCTGCACGCGGGCGTCGACATCGCGGCGCCGGAGGGCACCCCGATCCGCGCGGCCGACTCGGGGAGCGTCGTGCTCGCGGCGTGGACCGGCGGCTACGGCAACTACACCTGCATCTCCCACGGCGGCTCGCTCTCGACGTGCTACGGCCACCAGTCGCGCTTCGGCACCTCGGCGGGCGCGAGCGTGAGCAAGGGCCAGGTCATCGGCTACGTCGGCAACACCGGCAACTCGTTCGGCGCGCACCTGCACTTCGAGGTCCGCATCAACGGCCAGCCCGTGGACCCGATGGGTTACCTGTAGCGAACGCGCCCTACTCTGTAGTCGATGCAGCCGGAGATCCACCTCGGCCCGCTGACCCTGCAGAGCTTCGGGCTCATGCTGGGCCTCGGGTTCGTCGTCGCGGGCCTGTTCGCGGGCAAGCGCCTGAAGGAGATCGGGCGCCCGGTCGACTGGGCGTACGAGATGGTGTTCGCCGCGCTGGTCGGCGGGATCGTCGGCGCCCGGCTCTGGTCGGTGATCGAGCACTGGGACGAGGCGAAGGACGACCTGCTCGGCTCGGTCTTCTCCGGATCCGGGCTCGTCTTCTACGGCGGCCTGCTCGGCGGGGCGCTCTGCGTGCTCGCGTGGGCCAAGTGGCGCGGGGTGCTGGACCTCAAGACGCTCGACGTCGCTGCGGTGCCGCTGGCGGCGGCGTACGCGATCGGGCGGATCGGCTGCCAGCTCGCGGGCGACGGCGACTACGGCAAGGCGTGGAACGGGCCGTGGGCGATGTCGTATCCCGACGGCACCGTGCCCACGACCGACGAGGTCCATCCGACGCCGGTCTACGAGACGCTCACGATGGGCCTCGTCGCCTGGTTCCTGTGGCGGCGCCGCGACAGCATGCCGCCGGGCGGCCTGTTCGCGCTCTATCTCCTGCTCGCGGGCGCCGAGCGCTTCCTGATCGAGTTCCTGCGGCGCAACGAGCGCGTCGTCGCGGGCCTCACGGTGGCGCAGCTGATCGCGCTGGCGATGGTCGTCGCCGGCGGCGCGTGGCTCCTGCTGCTGCGCCAGCGCAGCAGCGGCGGCGTGCCCGCCGCCGCGACGCGCTAGCGCGTGCGGTGGGCGCCACCGCTTCGCATGTGCGAGCGTTGGTCAACGGCGGGCATCGAGGGGGAGGATCGAGTGGCCGCGGGCGGTTCCGCGGAACCGCACCGCGATCCGGGCCTCCCTCAATGCTCGCCGTGCACCGGCATCGCATCGCGCAGCCACGCCAGCGCCGCCGCCTGGGCGGCCGGGTCGTGCTGGACGGAGCGGTGGTCGCCCCCGGGCATGACGTCGAGCCGGGAGGCGGGATGGCGGAGCGCGGCCGCCAGTGCGCGCGAGCCGGCGACCGGCACCTGCTCGTCGCCGTCAGCGTGCTGGATCAGCACCGGCGCGTCGAGCGCGGCGACCGCCTCCTCGAGCGGGTGCGCGGCCAGCAGCGCCTCGACCGCCGCGGCGTCGGCGGCGAGCTCCAGCCGCCCGGTCCGCAGCCCGTCCGCGAGCAGTGGCGCGGGCGCCGGGCAGATCGCGACGACCGCGGCGGCGCCGACCTCGGCGGCCGCGACGAGCGCGAGGTAACCGCCCATGCTCGAGCCGCGCAGCGCGACCGGCAGCCCGGCGGGGAGGAGCGCCGCCGCCGCGGCGACGTCCTCGATCGCGCGCCCGTCGAGCAGCCCGCCGCTCGCGCCGTGCCCGCGCATGTCGTAGCGGACCGCCACGAGCCCCGCGGCGGCCGCGGCGCGCGCCATGTCGGCGTGGTTCTCCTTGCGCGACCCGGCGCCGTGCAGGATCACGAGCCCGCCCCACGGGTCTCCGTCCGGCCGGTCGTGCGCGTGGGCGAGGGCGAAGGCGGAATGCGTCATGCTTCCGCACCGATCATGGCCGCCACGACCCGCTCCGTCTACCCCGAGGCCTCCGCCGTGCACGACGGGCACCTCTCGATCGGCGGCTGCGACGCGGTGGAGCTCGCGCGCGAGTACGGCACCCCCGCCTACGTGATGGCGGAGGACGACTTGCGCGCGCGTGCGCGCGAGTTCCGCGGCGCGCTGGAGACGCACCACGACGGCCCGGGCGAGGTCGTCTTCGCCTCCAAGGCGTGCCCGGTCACCGCCGTGATGCGCGTGTTCGCGGAGGAAGGGCTCGGCTGCGACGTCGCGTCCGGCGGCGAGCTGCACCTGGCGCTGAAGGCCGGCTTCGCGCCCGAGCGGATCTACCTGCACGGCAACGCCAAGTCCGAGGAGGAGCTGGCGCTGGCCGTCGGCGCCGGGGTCGGCTGCGTCGTCGTCGACAACCGCGAGGACGTCGACAAGCTCGCGCGCGTGCTGCCGCCGGGTGCGCGCCAGCGCGTCCTCCTGCGCGTCCGCCCGGGGATCGACGCCGACACCCACGCCGCCATCCTCACCGGCCACGCGGAGTCGAAGTTCGGGATGGACCCGCGCGACGCGCGCGCGCTCGCGCAGGACCCGCCGGCGCATCTCGACGTCCAGGGCTTCCACTTCCACCTCGGCTCCCAGCTCAACGACCCGACGCCGTACCGCGCGGCGGTCGGCGTGCTCGCCGGGCTCGGGGCGCAGCCGGTCTACAGCCTCGGCGGCGGCTACGCGGTGGCCTACACCGCCGACGACCGGCCCCCGGCCGTCGACGAGGCGGTCGCCGCGGTGGTCGAGGCCGCGCACGACCTGCTCGGCCCGGGCAAGCGGCTGGTGATCGAGCCCGGCCGCGCGCTGGTCGCGAACGCCGGCGTGACGCTCTACACGGTCGAGTCGGTCAAGCTGCTGCCGGGCGGCGCGCGGATCGTGGCCGTCGACGGCGGCATGTCCGACAATCCCCGCCCGATGCTCTACGAGGCCGCCTACGAGGCCTGCGTCGCCGACCGCTTCGGCGCCGATGGCGAGCCGGCCACCGTGGTGGGGAAGCACTGCGAGTCCGGCGACGTGCTGATCCGCCGCACGCGCCTGCCCGAGGCGCGGCCCGGCGACGTGCTCGTCACGCCGGTCACCGGCGCCTACGGCCACGCGATGGCGTCGAACTACAACGGGATCCGGCGCCCGCCGGTCGTGTTCTGCGCCGGCGGCGAGGCGCGCGCCGTCGTCCGCCGCGAGACGTACGAGGACCTGGGTGCCCGGGACGTTTAGCGTCGGCCTGCTCGGCCACGGCACGGTCGGTTCCGCGTTCGCGACGCTGCTGGAGCAACGCGCCGGCTCGATCGTCCCGATCACCGGCCTGGAGCCCGTGCTCAGCGGCGTGCTCACCCGCTCGCAGGGCGACTTCGACGACATCCTCGAGCGGTCGGACCTGATCGTGGAGCTGATCGGCGGCGTCGAGCCGGCGCGCGACTACGTGCTGCGCGCGATGCGGGCCGGCCGGCACGTCGTCTCCGCCAACAAGCAGCTGCTCTCCCAGCACGGCGAGGAGCTGTGGGCGTGCGCGCGCGAGCACGGCGTGCAGCTCCGCTTCGAGGCCGCGGTGGCCGGCGTCGTGCCGGTGATCCGCGTGCTGCAGGAGTCGCTCGCCGCCGCGCACGTCGAGCGGATCCACGGGATCGTCAACGGCACCACGAACTACATCCTCACCGAGATGGCGCGCGGCGGGCTGTCCTACGAGGTCGCGCTGGCGCAGGCGCAGGAGCTCGGCTACGCCGAGGCGGACCCGACCGACGACGTCACCGGCCGCGACGCCGCGGCCAAGATGGCGATCCTCGCGCGGCTCGCGTTCGACACGCCCGTGCACCTCGACCAGGTGCGCTACGAGGGCATCGAGCACATCACGCCCGACGACATCGCCTACGCGCACCAGCTCGGGCTCGGCCTCAAGCTGATCGGCACCGCCGAGCGGGTCGACGGCGGCCTGAGCGTGCGCGTGCACCCCGCGTTCCTCTACGGCGGCCACCCGCTGGCGTCGGTCAACGGTCCGTTCAACGCGGTCACCGTCGAGTCCGACGCGATCACCGAGATCACGATGTCGGGGCCGGGCGCGGGCGGCCCGCAGACCGCGTCCGCCGTGCTCGGCGACGTGATCAGCGCGATGATCCCGCCCGCGACGACGCCGGAGACGACCCACCGGCTGGAGATCGTCAACGACGTCGAGAGCGCGTTCTACCTGCACATGGAGGTCGCCGACCGGCCCGGCGTCCTCGCGCAGGTCGCCGAGCTGCTCGGCATGCAGGGCGGCTCGATCAAGTCGGTCGTGCAGCGCGGGCTGGGCGACAACGCCTCGCTCGTGATGGTCCTGCACCCGCTGCTGGAGTCGCGCTTCTACGGCGCGATGCAGCTGATCGGCCGGCTCGACTTCATGCGCTCCGCTCCGCGCGCGATCCGGGTCATCGAGGAGGAGTTCGTCTGAGCCGCGTCGGCCTGATCGAGCGCTACCGCGACCGGCTGCCGTTCGCGCCCGAGGACCCGGTCGTCTCGCTGCTGGAGGGCTCGACCCCGCTCGTGCTCGCCGAGCGCGTGTCCGAGCGCGTCGGGGCGGAGGTGTGGCTGAAGCTCGAGGGAGCGAACCCGACCGGCTCGTTCAAGGACCGCGGGATGACGTGCGCGGTCTCGGCCGCCGTGCGCGAGGGCGCCGAGGCGGTGATCTGCGCGTCGACCGGCAACACGGCCGCGAGCGCCGCCGCCTACGCCGCGCGCGCCGGGCTGACCGGCGCCGTGATCGTGCCGGAGGGCAAGATCGCCACCGGCAAGCTCGCCCAGGCGCTGATGCACGGGGCGCGCGTGATCGCGCTGCGCGGCAACTTCGACGAGGCGCTCGCGCTCGTGCGCGAGCTGGCCCGGCGCCATCCGATCGCGCTGGTGAACTCCGTCAACGAGTTCCGGCTGGAGGGGCAGAAGACCGCGGCGTTCGAGCTGCTCGACGACCTCGACGGCGAGCTGGACGCGCTCTGCATCCCGGTCGGCAACGCCGGCAACATCACCGCGTACTGGAAGGGCTTCGAGGAGGCCGGCGCGCGGCCGCGGATGCTCGGCTGGCAGGCCGAGGGCGCCGCGCCGCTCGTCCGCGGCGCGCCGGTCGCGCAGCCCGAGACGGTCGCGAGCGCGATCCGGATCGGCAACCCGGCGCGCTGGGAGGAGGCGATGGGGGCGATGACCGCCTCCCACGGCGCGATCCGCGCGGTCTCCGACGCCGAGATCCTCGACGCGTACCGCTTCCTCGCCGCCCACGAGGGCGTGTTCTGCGAGCCGGCGTCGGCCGCGGGGGTCGCCGGGCTGCTCAAGCACGGCGCCGAGGACGCCCGGCGGGTCGCCTGCGTGCTGACCGGCCACGGGCTCAAGGACCCGCAGACCGCGCTCGCGCACGCCGGCTCGGTCGTGCCGTGCGAGCCGGACCTGTCGGCCGTCGAGCACGCCGTGCTGGGTCGAGCGAAGCGATGACGAGGCCTCTGGCCGAGGCAGGTCGGCTGCGCCGGCTCGTCCGCGTCCCGGCCTCCTCGGCGAACCTCGGGCCGGGCTTCGACGTGCTCGCCTGCGCGCTCGGCCTGCACGTCGAGCTCGAGGTGGTGGAGACCGGCCGCTTCGACGTCGTGACCGACCTCGCGATCGCGCGCGACCGGCGCAACCTCGCCGTGCGTGCGTTCGAGCTGCTCCACCCGGTCGACGCGCTGGAGTTCCGGATCCGCTCGGACGTGCCGCTCTCCGGCGGCCTGGGCACGAGCGCCGCGGCGATCGTGGCGGGGCTGCTCGCCGCCGACTCGATGTACGAGCTGGACGCCGACCTGCTCGCGCTCGGCGCGGGCATGGAGGGCCACCCGGACAACGTGGCCGCCGCGCTGCTGGGCGGCTTCGTGCTGTGCGCGGACGGTCGCGCGGAGCGGTTCGACGTCCCCGCTGGGCTGGAGGCGGTGCTCGTCGTGCCGCACGAGCCCGTCCGGACCGCGGCCGCCCGCGCCGCGCTTGCGGCCGAGGTGCCGATGGGCGACGCCGTGTTCAACGTCGGCCACGCCGCGCTGCTCGTGCTCGGCCTCGTGCGGGGCGACTGGGACCTCGTCGCCCGCGGCCTCGCCGACCGCCTGCACCAGCCGCGCCGCGCGCACCTCTACCCGCGCTCGATGGACCTCGTCCGCCGCGCGCCGGAGCTGGGAGCGCTCGGCGCCACGATCTCCGGCGCCGGCCCGACCGTGCTCGTCTGGTGCGCGTACGAGGCGACCGGGCCGGTCACCGCGCGGCTGCAGGCCGAGTGCGACGGCTGGGCCGACGTCCGCCACGTGGCGTTCGAGCCACGTGGCGGGGACGTCGTCGAGCTCTAGCTGGGGGCCCGTCCAAGAAGTCGGCACGACCGGACGACGGCCGTGGACACTTCGCCGGATCGCCACCCGAACCCTCGGAAATACGTCCGGTATTCCCTTCGGGATTCGTGCGGCGCCCGGCTCGGTCCACGGCCGTTCCGGCCGCACCGACTGTTCTTGGACGGACCCTAGGAGACCGCCGCCCGGATCGCAGGAGTCCGGATCGCGCGCCGCGTCGCGCCCAGGCTCGCCGCGAGCGTGAGGGCGGCGGCCGCGGTCACGATCCCGAGCGAGATCGCGATCGTCGCGTCGGGGAGGACCGAGTCGGTGCGGGCGATGCTGTACGGCACCACGGTCGCGATCGACGCGATCGAGCCGAACAGCACGCCGGTGGCGGCGAGCACGAGGCTCTCCAGGGTGACCATGCGCAGCACCTGGGGCGGCGTGGAGCCCGCGAGCCGCTGCTGGCCGAACTCGCGCCGCCGGTACGTCGTCGCGGCGACCAGCGTGTTGACCAGCATGATCGCCGCGAACAGGGCGACCATCCCGACCACGACGAAGTTGAGCGTCTCGATGTTGCTCTGCTCGTTCGTCTTGACGAGTCCTTCCATCGCCGCGTTCTCGATGCTCTGCATGTAGATCGTGCCGGTCGCGATGCCGGTGAAGAGGATGATCGGCATCACCGCCCCGGCCATCTCCTTCGTCCGCCCGCGCACGTTCTGCACCGTCAGGTAGCCGCTCGCGCCGCCGATCCGCTCCACCGGCCCGGCGAGCACGCGGCTGACCACCCGGACGAGCGCCGGAGCGAACAGCGCGAGCCCGATCGAGGACCAGATCGACGCCTGGCCGGCGGTCTGCATGGCGTCGGAGCCCTTGCCGTGGAAGACGGTGGCGGTGACCACGCCGCAGTTGATCCCGGCGGCGAGGAAGAGACCGGCGGCGACCACGCGCTTGCGGCTCATGCGCGGATCCTCGATCGCGGCGTCCCGGATCGCGTCGGTCGCCCGCATGCGGGTCGCCCGGCGGGCCGTGACGAACGCGGCGATCGTGGAGGCGAGCAGCGTGATGCCGACGCCGATGTTGATCGCGAACCCGCCGAAGCGGTAGCCGACGCCCTCGCCGACCTGGCCGGAGCTCTGCAGGAGCTCGAACACGAGCCGGCCGGTCGGCACGGCGAGCGGAATCGCCGCGGCCGCCGCGACGACCGCGAGCAGCGCCGTCTCGCCGACGATCATCCGGCGGACCTGCGCCGGGGTGGCACCGACGCTCTTGAGCAGCGCCAGCTCCGCGCTGCGCTGGCGCACGGAGAGCGTGAGCATGGACCCGACTGCGAACGCCACGATGATCAGGCCCCAGCCGCCGACGACCGTGGCCATCGTGATCAGCGTCTCCTCGTCGGTGCTGCTGACGCCCGGCCCGCCGCTCGTGTCGAGCATCGACGCGAACGCCATCAGGATCACGGCGCCGAGGAACATCGAGGCGAAGCTCGCCGCGAAGGCGCCGGGGCGGAAGCGCAGCGAGCGCAGCGCGAGGCTGGACATGGTCATGCTCCGACCGCCTGGCGCGTGACGTCGTCGCCGAGGTGCGTCATGCGCTCGGCGACCGCCTCCGCCGTGGGTCGCGCCAGCCGGCCGGCAAGCCGTCCGTCGGCGAGGAACACGACCTCGTCGGCGTAGGACGCGGCCACGGGGTCGTGCGTGACCATCACGACGGTCTGCTCGTCGACGCGCACGGCCTCCTGCAGCAGCGCGAGCACGGCGCGAGCGCTGCGCGTGTCGAGCGCGCCGGTCGGCTCGTCGGCGAAGACGAGCGCCGGTTCGGCGACGAGCGCCCGCGCGATCGCGACGCGCTGCTGCTGGCCGCCGGAGAGCTCGGCCGGCCGGTGGTGAAGCCGGTCGCCCAGCCCGACCTGCTCGAGCAACGAGCGGCACCGGCGGCGGTCGACCCTCGCGCCGGCCAGGCGCAGCGGGAGCACGACGTTCTGCAGGACGGTCAGCGCCGGCAGCAGGTTGAACTGCTGGAAGACGAAGCCGATCCGCCTGCGGCGGAACTTCGTCAGCTCCGTCTCGCTGCCGAACGTCAGCTCGGCGCCGTCGACGAAGACCTGACCGCCGCTCGGCTCGTCGAGCCCGGCCGCGCACTGCAGCAGCGTGCTCTTGCCGGAGCCGGATGGTCCCATGATCGCGGTGAAGCTGCCCGGCGGCAGGCTCAACGTCACGCCGTCGAGCGCGATGACCTGGTTCTGCGCGGTCCCGTAGACCTTGCGAAGCGAGACGAGCCGGAGGGCGTCGGGGGAATGTGGTTCGGACATGCCGCCAGGTTGCCGCCGCCGCGGCGGCGATTCGCTGGGGCGCGGCACCGGACCGCGCTCGCTGCGCCCCCGTCCGCGGGCGGGGGCTATCCCCCGTCAGACGGCGCTGAGCAGCGGCGCGAGCTTGCCCCGCCAGCCGTTCAGGCCCGTGCGACCGAGCACCTCGCCGGCCAGCTCGAGGTAGTCGCGGCCCAGGTCCGGGCGCGCCTCGAGGATCGACCGGCCCGCCTCGGCCGACTCGGCGTACGCGATCGAGGCGCGGATGACCGTCTCGAACACCTTGTCGCCGAAGTGCTCGCGCAGGTTCTCGTACGCCTCGCGCGAGTGCACCGTGCGCATGTCGGCGATGTTCAGGACGACGCCGAGGAACTCCAGGTCGTCGTTGTAGAACTCCTTCGCCTGCCCGAGCGCCTCGAGCACCCCGTTGACGCCCTGGAGCGCGAAGTACTGCGCCTCGGAGGAGATGAGCGCCCAGTCGGCGGCAACGAGGCCGTTGATCGTCAGCAGGCCGAGCGCCGGCGGGCAGTCGATCAGGATGATGTCGTGCTGCTTGCGCGGGTCCTTGAGCGCCTTGCGCAGCACCAGCTCGCGCCCCATCTTGCCGCTCAGCGCGCGCTCCACCTCGGCCAGGTGCGGGGTGGCCGGGACGATCCCGTCATGGGTCGCCGCCTTCGTCTTCGCGCCGCCCGACAGGACGTCGGCGACCGTCGGGCTCGCGTCGCCCGGCACGTCGAAGTAGTCCGACAGGTTGCCCTGGGGATCGAGGTCGACGCACAGCACGTCGAGCCCGATCCGCCGGAAGACGTCCGCGAGCGTGCGGACCGTGGTGGTCTTGCCCGTGCCGCCCTTCA
>DATHJG010000100.1:0-11562 GCA_035489875.1 Solirubrobacteraceae bacterium
CTCGCTGCCCCACCGGGTCGCCGCTCCCCACGTGCGGCGGAACGGCTCACGGTCGCTCATCGCCGGCCCCGCCGCTCCGCCCCGAGCGTCGCCGCCGCCACCCCGAGCGCGATCGCGGCCGCGGCGCCGCCGACCGCGCCCCAGATCGTCCCGAGCCGGTGCGTCGGCGCGACCGGGTCGGGCGGCAGCCCGTAGACCTCGGGCTCGTCGAGCAGCAGGAAGAACGCGCCGCCGCCGTGCACGCCGTCGCCGGGGTCCTCGAGGTACAGCCGCGCGTCCGGCTCGCCCGCGGCCCGCACCTCCTCGAGGCGCCCGGACGCGTGGACGCGCAGCTCGTCGAGCGGCCCGAACTGGATCGAGTCGGTCGGGCACGCCTTCGCGCACGCGGGCTCCATGCCGTCCTTCAACCGGTCGTAGCAGAGCGTGCACTTCCACGCCCGCCCGTCGTCCTCCCGGCGCTCGATGACGCCGAACGGGCACGCCGGCACGCACATCCCGCAGCCGTTGCAGACGTCGTCCTGCACGACGACCGTGCCGAACTCGGTCCGGAACAGCGCGCCGGTCGGGCACACGTCCAGGCACGGCGCGGTCGTGCAGTGCTTGCACACGTCCGAGGACATCAGCCAGCGCATGCCCTCCCCGTCCTCGGCCTGCACCGGCCGCTGCTGCTCGATGAACGCGACGTGGCGCCACGTGTCCGCGCCCAGCGCTCCCGTGTTGTCGTAGGACTCGCCTTTGAAGCCGAAGTCGTCGAGTGGGAGCTGGTTCCACTCCTTGCACGCGACCTCGCACGCCTTGCAGCCGATGCACAGCGACGTGTCGGTGAAGAAGCCCATCCGCGGCTGGGCGTCAGCGGCGTAGCTCTCCGGCCAGCCGCGCGGCTTGATGTCGTCGGAGCTCATCGCGGTCCTCCTTCCGCCGCGCGGCGCGCGGCCGCGACGAGGTCGAGCAGCGCCGGGCCCGTCGGCCGCCGGCCGGCGCGGACGTCGCAGGTCGCGGCCTTGGACTCCTGGATGTGGACGTTGGGGTCGAGCGCGAGCGGGAGCAGGTCGTTGGGCGAGTCGCCGTGGGCGAGGCCGCCGGTGCCGAAGTGGTAGGGGAGGCCGACCTGGTGCACGGTCCGGCCGTCCACCCGCAGCGCCGCCATGCGGTCGGTGACGAGCACGCGCGCCTCGATCGCGGCGCGCGCGGTCACGATCGTCGCCCAGCCGCCGTGCTCGAGGCCGCGCGTCCGCGCCAGCTCGGGGCTGACCTCGCAGAACAGCTCGGGCTGGAGCTCGGCGAGGTACGGGACGTACCGGCTCATGCCGCCCGCGGTCTGGTGCTCGGTGAGGCGGTAGGTGGTGAGCACGAACGGGAACGCATCGCTCCCGGGCGGGTTGTACGGGTTGTCCGGGCGCGCGAACGTCAGGCGCACCGGGTTCGACTGCTGGCCGTAGAGCAGGTTGGGCACCGGCGACTCCTGCGGCTCGTAGTGCGCCGGCAGCGGCCCGTCGACGAGGCCGCTCGGCACGAACAGCCACGCCTTGCCGTCGGGCTGCAGCAGGAACGGGTCGTCGCCGCGCAGCGCGGCCTCGGCACGGGCGCCGTCGGGCGGGACGTAGTCCGGCGGCTTGTCGGGCACGAAGTCGGGGACGTCCGGTCCGCTCCACCGGCCGCGGCCGGCGTCCCACTCCATGAGCCGCTTGCGCTCCGACCACGGCCGCCCTTGCGGGTCGGCCGACGCGCGGTTGTAGAGGATCCGCCGGTTCGCCGGCCACGCCCAGCCCCACTCCGGCGCGATCCACGTCTGCTCGGAGCCGGGCCGCCGGCGCGCCGGCTGGTTGACCTCGTCGCCGAAGCAGCCGCAGTAGATCCAGCAGCCCGACGCGGTGGAGCCGTCGGCGCGCAGGTCGGTGTAGACGCCGAGCGCCCGGCCGTCGGGGCCCGTGCCGTTGATCTCGCGCAGCACCGCCTCGGCGTCCGGCTCCGCGGTCGCGCCCTTCGTCGGGTAGTCCCACGTGAGGTCGAGGATCGCGCGGTCGCGCGGCGCGGTCGAGCCGGCGAGCTTCTCGCGCACGCGCCGGCCGAGGTGGAACATGAACCACAGCTCCGAGCGGCAGTCGCCGGGCGGCTCGAGCGCCTGATGGTGCCATTGCAGCAGGCGCTGGGTGTTGGTGAACGAGCCGTCCTTCTCGACGTGGGTGGCGGCGGGCAGCAGGAACACCTCGGTCGCGATGTCCTCGGTGCGCAGCTCACCGGTCTCGAGCTCGGGCGAGCGGTACCACCACGACGCCGACTCGATCTCCTGGAAGTCGCGCACGACGAGCCACTTCAGGCTCGCCATCGCCATGCGGTTGAGCCGCGCGTTGGCCGAGCCGACCGCGGGGTTCTCCCCCATCACGAAGAAGCCGTCGACGAGGCCGTCGCGCATGGCGGCCATCGTCGGGTAGGTCGAGTGGTCGCCGTCGATGCGCGGCAGGTGGCCGAAGCAGAAGTCGTTCTCGGGCGTGGCCGCGTCGCCCCACCACGCCTTCAGCAGCGAGACCGTGAACGCGTCCATCCGGCCCCATATGCCCGTCCTCGCTCCGTGGGACCGGAGGTAGGAGTCGAGGTCGGGGTGGGCGTGGGCGTGGGGCATCGGCAGGTAGCCCGGCAGCGTGTTGTACAGCGTCGGGATGTCGGTGGAGCCCTGGATCGACGCGTGCCCGCGCAGCGCCAGGATGCCGCCGCCCGGGCGCCCGATGTTGCCCAGCAGCGACTGCACGATCGACGCGGCGCGGATGATCTGCACGCCGACCGTGTGCTGCGTCCAGCCGACCGCGTAGCAGATGCACGACGTGCGCTCGCGGCCCGAGTTGTCGCACAGCGCCTCGGCGACCGCGAGGAACTGCGCCTCCGGCACGCCGCAGATCGCGGCGACGCGCGCCGGCGTGTAGCGCGCGAAGTGGCGGCGCAGGATCTGGAAGACGCAGCGCGGGTGCTGGAGCGTCGGGTCCTGCGCGGGTGCCGCGCCCTGCGTCGACATCGCGCCGTGCGCCCCGTGCGACTGCTCGCCGCTCGGATGCACCGGCCCGACCTCGTCCTCGTCCGTCTCCGGCCCGCCGCCCTCGTACTGCCAGGTGTGCACGGCGTAGGCGCGCGCTTCGGGGTCCCAGCCCGAGAAGAGCCCGTCGAGGTCCTCGGTGTCGACGAAGTCCTCGCCGACGATCGTCGCCGCGTTCGTGTAGCGCTCGACGTACTCGCGGAACTCGCGCCCGTGCTCGAGGATGTGGTGGACGATCCCGCCGAGGAACGCGATGTCCGTGCCGGCCCGGATGGGGACGTGGAGGTTCGAGACCGCGCTCGTGCGCGTGAAGCGCGGGTCGACGTGGATCACCTGCGCGCCGCGTCGCTGCGCCTCGACGACCCACTGGAACCCGACCGGGTGGCACTCGGCCATGTTGGAGCCCATGATCAGGATGCAGTCCGAGTTCATGAGGTCCTGCTGGAACGTGGTGGCGCCGCCGCGCCCGAACGAGGTCCCCAGACCGGGGACCGTCGAGCTGTGTCATATGCGCGCCTGGTTCTCGATCTGCACCGCGCCCATCGCCGAGAAGAACTTCTTGATCAGGTAGTTCTCCTCGTTGTCGAGCGTCGCCCCGCCGAGGTGGGCGAAGCGGAGCGTGCGGTTCAGGCGCCGGCCCCGCTCGTCGTGCTCCTGCCAGTCGTGGTCGCGCGCCGCGATCACGCGGTCGGCGATCATGTCCATCGCCGTGTCGAGGTCGAGCTCCTCCCAGCTCGTGCCGTGCGGCCGGCGGTAGCGGACCTTCGTCAGGCGCGTCGGCGCGGTGACGAGCTGGCGCGTCGCGGCGCCCTTCGGGCACAGCCGCCCCCGGCTGATCGGCGAGTCCGGGTCGCCCTCGATCTGGACGACCCGGTCGTCGCGGACGTACACGCGCTGGCCGCAGCCGACCGCGCAGTACGGGCACACCGACGGCACGACCTTCGCCCCGCGCGTGCGCGGCTCCAGCGTGCGGTGCTTGCGCGACTGGGCCGCCCGCCCGGACGCCGTCGGATCGCCCTTGAGCTGGCGCAGGACGGGCGGAAGGCCCGGCATGCGGACGACACTAGCTCAATCAGGCCCCGCGGCAAGAGGGCGGTCAGCCGCGCGCGGCGACCGCCTTGTCCGGGTTGTCGGAGAAGAGACCATCGACGCCGAGATCGAAGAACTGCCGCACCTCGGCGGCGAGGTTCCCGTACTCGGCGGGGTTCGCCGACGAGCGCAGCTCGAGCGGCAGGAACGTGTTCTCCGGCCGGAATGTGTACGGGTGCACGAGCAGGCCGGCGCGGTGCGCGTCGCGCACGAACGTCGTCGGCGGCAGCGAGCGGCCGGTCGCGTCGCGCGGGACGATGTAGTCCTTCGACGGCCCGGCGCCGTCGGCGTAGCTCGAGACGAACGCGAGCCCGGCCGGCGTGGCGAGGTCGCCGTAGGAGCGCGGATCGCCGTTGGCGACGAAGTCGTACGGCTGCGCCGTCTGCCCGCCGTACAGCTGCACCAGCGGCACTCGCAGCACGTGCCCGAGCGCGCGCAGGTTCCCGACCTCGAACGACTGCACGAACACCGGCGCGCGCTTGTTGTCCAGCCCGTTGCGCCGCAGCGCCCAGACGAGCCGCTCCTCCAGCGGCAGGCCGAGGTCGCGGAAGTACGTCGGGTGCTTCGTCTCCGGGTAGATGCCGATCTCCCGGTGCAGCTCGCGCGACAGCCGCTCGCGCAGGTCGATGACCTCCTGGAACGTCGGGATCTCGAACTTGCCGTCGAACGTCGCGTTCTGCGGCCGCAGCAGCGGGATCCGCTCCTTCGCGCGCAGCGTCTTGAGCTCGGCGAGCGTGAAGTCCTCGGTGAACCAGCCGGTCGTCGGGACGCCGTCGACGAGCTTGGTCGTCTCGCGCGCGGCGAACTCGGGGTGGGTCTCGACGTCGGTCGTCGTCCTGATCTCCGGCTCGTGGCGCGCGACCAGCACGCCGTCCTTCGTGACCACCAGGTCGGGCTCGATGAAGTCGGCGCCCTGGCGCGCGGCGAGCTCGTAGGACGCGAGCGTGTGCTCGGGGCGATAGCCCGACGCGCCACGGTGCCCGATCACGAGCTGGTCCGCCTCGTGCGGGTGCGGCTTCGGGTGGGCGGCGGCGGTGCTCATCGCCGCCAGCATGGCGAGCGCGATGAAGAGCGGGAGGAACGTCCGGCGTGCGGTCATGGTGCGGCATGCAGTCCGGACGGTCCGGCACGCAGGTGAACGAGGCGTGACGATTCACCGGCTCGCCACATCCGATGGGCGTGGGGCGGCCAACATGACGCGCGGGCCTGCCCCCCAGGTCGCCCCCATATCCTCCTCGGCGTCCGCGGGCGGGCCTTACAACGCAGACAGGGACCGCCGCGCTCCTCCCCCGGGCGCGGCGGCTGTCGTAAGTGGGGGCGGGGTCGAACTAAGGGCTGGGTACGGCGAATCAGCGGCATTCGCCCGATGTGAGAAGGGCGTCTCAGGTCGAGTATGTGTCCCATGACCACGACCTCCGCCCCCACCTTCATCAAGCGCCTCTTCGGCTCCGCCCAGACGGTCCCGTCGGGCGCTCCCGCCCTCACCCTTCGCTTCGCCGCCCCGGCCGACGCCGAGGCGATCGACCGGCTCGCGCAGCTCGACTCGCGGCGCGCCCCGCGCGGCGCGGTCATGGTCGCCGAGGTCGGCGGCGAGCTGTGGGCCGCCCTCTCGCTCGACGACCAGCACGCGGTCGCCGACCCGTTCCGCCCGACCGACGAGCTCGTCGCCCTGCTGGCCGCCCGCGGGCGGCAGATGCGCCGTGCGTCGCGCGGCCGGACCGAGACGCTGCCGCGCGTCTGGCCGAAGGCCGGCTACGACCACCCCGCGTGGTCCTGATGCATCACCGCACCCGCAGGCTCGCGCGCATCCCCGCGGACTCGTGTCCGCGCAGGGTGCACCAGAGCCTGTACTTCCCCGACCCGAGCCTCCAGGTCGCCTCGGCCAGCTCGCCGGGCTGCGTCGCGCGGATGCGGAACGTCCTGCCGACGCGCTTCCCGAGCCGGTCCACCCGCCGGGCGGCGATGTCGTGCGCGTCCTCGCCCCGGTTGTAGAGCTGGATCTGCACGCGCCCCGGCTCCACCGACCGGCGCGACGTCAGCAGCATCCACTCGTCCGCGGTCACGAGCATCCGCGCCGGCGCTGCGCCGGCGGCGGGCGCGAGGACGGCGAGCGCCAGCAGCATTGCGAGCACCGCCCTCACTTGACGAGCTGCGGCCGGGCCATCCGGCCCGCGTCCGGGACGATGCCCGCCGCTTCGGTGCCGAGCCACTGCTCCAGCAACGCCGCGTAGACCGCCCGGAAGTCGGACGTCGCGCGCAGGTTGCCCTGGTCGTCGAGGCTGTCGAGCCCGGGGAACTCGCCGATCATCCGCCCGGCGGCGCGCGTGCCGATCAGCAGCCCGAGCCCGGCGGCCCCGTGGTCGGTGCCCTCGGAGTTCTCCTCCGCGCGGCGGCCGAACTCCGACCACACGTGCACGAGCACGCGATCGGCGAGCCCGCGCGCCTCGAGGTCGCGCTGGAACGCGACGAGCGCGTCGCAGGTGAGCTTGAGCGGCTCGCCGAGCAGCTCGACCTGGTTGGCGTGGGTGTCGTAGTCGCCGGGGGCGGTGATCGCGACGCAGCGCAGCGGCAGGCCGGCGCCGAGCATCGCGGCCAGCGCGGCCAGGCGCTCGGGGAAGTCGGACTCCTCCGACGCCGGGTACGCGACCGGGCTCGCGAACCCCGGCGTGTCCTCGGTGGCGCGCAGCGGCGCGAGCTGCGCGCGCAGCGCGCCGGTGTGCATCGCGGCGCCCGCGACCTGGGCGAGCGCCGGCTCGCCGTGCGCGTGCACGGCGCCGATCCGCGCGGTCGCCGCGAGCATCAGCTCGTCGACCTCGCCCCACACGTCGCGCGCCCAGAAGTCGTAGCTCGTGGGGGAGTCGACGGCCGCGACCGGCACGCGCGCGGACGCCAGCGCCGGCGCGAGCGAGGCGTCGAGCGCCAGCCCCTGCAGCGGGTTGTCGGGCGCGCCGACGCGATCGAGGTAGCGGCCCAACCAGCCGGTGCCGAGCTGCGGGTCGAGCGCGCCGACCTCGTAGAAGTGGCGCGAGACGAAGTGCGACTGGTCGGGATGCTCGTAGCCGACCGCGGGCATGACCGACACCTTGCCCTCCGCGTGCAGCCCGGCGATCGCGGCCGCCGACGGGTGCCAGCGCAGCCGTGCATCCTCGCCGAACGCGCTGCCGGTCCCGGGCGGCAGCGCGAGCTTCGGCCGCAGCCTCCGGTACGTGGGGTCCTCGGTCGGGGCGAGGAACGAGACCGAGTCGATCCCGCCGGCGAGGAAGACCTGGACGATCACGCGCGCGCCCGGCGCGCTCTGCGCGATCGCCTCCTCCGCCGCCAGCGGTGCGAGCCGGCCGGCGCCGTAGACCGACAGGGCGAGGCCGGCGGAGCGCAGCAGGAACCCGCGGCGCGAGAGGCCGGTGCCGGCGGGCGCCGGCATGCCGGGCTCGACGAACGGAAGGCCGGCGCCTGCGGCGGCGCGCAGCCGGGCGGCGCGCGCGTAGTCGCGGCAGTGGTGGGCCATCAGCTCGTGTGCATGTCGGGGGACGTGGCGATCAGCATCCGCAGCGCGTTCTGGCGCAGGATCGCGTAGGTCTCCTGCTGCCACGGCTCCTTCGCGACGGCCCGCGCGCGCTCGGCGAAGCCGACCAGCTCGGCGCGGGTGCCGCGCGTCAGCGTCGGCCGGCCCCAGAACCGGTGGGCCGCGTCGACCGCCTCGGCCGGGCTCTGCTCGCGCATCGACGGGTACCTCGTCTTGTCCGGATCCGGCGCGAGCGTGTGCCCCTCGAGCGCGTAGTTCGCCGCCATCCAGCGGCCGCGCCAGGTCGCGGTATCGATCCAGCGCGTGTCGTCCCAGCCCGCGACGTTCGGCGGCTGGAAGAGCGTCTGGCCGCTCATCTCCGTCAGCCAGGCCCACGCATCGGTGTCGATCCCGCGCCCGAGCGCGCGCAGCAACCCGGCGGTGTAGACGACCGGCGGCTTGACCATGCGCGGGCCGGCGTGCAGCGCGGGGTGGCGCAGGATCGCGGTCAGGACCGGGCGGATCTCGTGGCCGGAGCGGTGGTAGAGCCGCTCGAGCGCGCGGCGCGTCCCGGTCGGCGGCGGGGTGGGGATGAAGTAGCTCCACAGCTTGGTGACGAAGAAGCTCGGATGCAGCCGGTGGCCGACCGCGAGGTCGGCGGCGTCGCGCCAGTCGTGGCGGCCGCGGCGGCCGTAGATGCGCGTGCGCCCGCGGTCGTGGAACTCGGGGTCGAAGCGGAAGTTCGTCATCCCGACGCCGTCGCGCCAGTCGGCGCGCCAGCCGGTCAACGCCCGCGCCAGCTCGCGCACGTCGCCCTCGCCGTAGCCGCGGCCGGCGCCGAGCGTGAACAGCTCCTGCAGCTCGCGCGCGTAGTTCTCGTTCGGCTCCCAGCGGTTGTTGGAGACGCCGTCGAGCCACGTCAGCATCGCGGGGTCCTTGGTGATCTCGCGCACCAGCGTGCCGAAGTCGCCGAGCGCGTGGCGCCGCAGCAGCCCGTTCTGGCGCAGCATCCAGCGGGCGTCGACCGTGGCCTTGCTCGTGGCGAACCAGTCGTGCCAGACGAGCGTCATCCGCTCGACGAGCGGCGCCCGGGTGCGGACCATCCGGTCCAGCCACCAGAGCACGTCGTGCCCCCACACGTCGAGCGGCGCGAGCCCGCGGCCGTCGACCTTCGGCGCCGGACCGGCGAGCCGGCGCGAGCGCGGGTGCGTGAGCGCGTGCACCGCTCCCTCCAGCCCGAGGTCCGCGAGCCGCTCGGCCTGGCCGCGGCGCGGGCCGAAGCCGGCGCGCCACAGCAGCCGCTCCGCCTGCGCACGGCGGAACGGGCCGCGGTACACGGGCAGGCTGCCCCCGGAACGGCGTCGGGGACGGGTGCGATGCGGGGGCATACGCGCAGGGTTCCAGGGTAAGAGGCGGAAATCCTGTGCGACGAGGCCGCGACGTTGGGGTACCTGGCGTGTTGTCGGCTCGTGGACAGGGGAATTCGTCGACGGGAGGGTTCATGTTCCGAGGGATCATGTTGTTCGCGTTCGCGGTCGCGCTGCTCGTGCCGGCGACGGCGAGCGCCGCAAAGCCGGCGGTGATCACGGGCGCGGCGGCCAGCGTCGCGCAGAGCACCGCGACGCTGAACGGGAAGATCGACGCGAACGGGAAGGCGACGACGTACTTCTTCCAGCTCGGCACGACCAAGGTGTACTCGGTCACGACGGCGGAGACCGCCGGCGGCGGAAGTGCGAAGCCGGTCCGCGTCGCCGTCCCCGTGGGCGGGCTCGCTCCCAACACGCTCTACCACTACCGCTTGGTCGCGAAGAACGCGGACGGCCAGACGCTCGGCGCCGACCGTACGTTCAGGACCAAGCGCCAGCCGCTCGGCGTGACGCTCTCGGCGACCCCGAATCCCCTGGCGCCCGGCGCGTCGACCGCGCTCGTCGGTCAGTTGACCGGGACGAGCAACGCGAACCGCGACGTCGTGCTGCAGAGCAACCCGTTCCCCTACACGCAGGGGTTCGCGAACGCCGGCAACCCGCTCGTGACGGACGCGCAGGGCAACTTCTCGTTCCCGGTCCTCTCGGTGCCGATGACCACGCAGTTCCGCGTGGTGATGCCGCAGCGCCAGGAGGTCGCCAGCCCGATCGTGATCGTCGGCGCGGCGCTGCAGGTGACGACCCGGACCAAGAAGGTCGAGCGCCACCGCCGCAGCGTGTCCGTGCGGTTCCGCGGTGACATACGCCCCGCCGCCCCGGGCGTGCGCGTGGCCATCCAGCGGCTGCGCAACGACGTCTGGACGACGTTCGCCCACACGCGGGCGCAGAGCGAGACGAGCTCGCGCTCGTCCTACTCCACGCGGGTCCGGCTGTCCCGCTCCGGCACGTTCCGCGTCGTCGCCGAGTCGGACGGCGCGTTCGTGTCCGGCCTCGGCCGTCCGATCGGCATGAAGGTGCGCCGCTGAGCCGCTAGCGCGTCGTGGCGATCGCGATCACCGCGAGGGCGACGCAGATCGCCACGACGCCCGGGAGCCCCGTGAAGACCGCCGCGATCGCGAGCAGCGGGATCGAGATGCCCATCGCGCCGAGCACCATCTCCTTCTGGTGATCGCGCTTGCGCTTCAGCGCTCGCTCGCTCGCGTCCGCACGATCGGCGAGCCGGTGCTCGATCCGCGCGACGAACGCGTCGATCACGGCCGGCTCCATCTCGGCGCCGAGCTCCTGGCGCGCGGCGATCGCCGCGCGCAGCTCCTCGTCACGGACCACGTCGTCGCTCACGCCTCGATTGTGCCAGCGTGCGCGCCGATGGCGCGCGCGGCGTGGAGCAGGAAGCGCGTCGCGTACGCGACGTCGTCGACGTGGATGCGCTCGTCGCGGTTGTGCACGCCCGCGTGCAGCACGTCGAGCGGAGTGCGGCGGGTCGGCCAGAAGCCGTAGCAGACCGTGCCCTACGCGCTGCGCATGAAGTAGGAGTCGACGAAGCCCGTGCTGATCGACGGGAGCAGCGCCGCCTCCGGGTCGTGCTCCGCGAGGAAGGACTCGCAGGCGGCGTAGAGCGGCGTGTCGATCGCGGAGATCGTGCCGCCGCTGAGCGGCTCCGGGTAGGCGAGCTCGTAGGGCAGGTCGTCGCCGAGCGCGGCGCGCAGCTCGCGCTCGAGATCGGCTTGCGTCTGGCCGGGGAGCAGGCGGCAGTCGACGTCGACGGTCGCGCGCGCCGGCAGCACGTTGCGGGCGCTCGAGCCCTCGAGCCGGGTCGGCGCGAACGTCATGGCAAGCAGGCTCGGCAGGTCGTCGCCGAGCGTCCCGTGCTGCGCCGCGACGTGCGCGACGGCGGCGTCGAGGTCGCCGTCCGGGCCGGCGCCGAGCTGCTCGAGCATCCGCCGGACGACCGGCAGCAGCGTGCGCTCGGGCTGGTGGCGGGCGATGCGGTCGATCAGGGTCGCCAGGCGCGGCACCGCGTTGGCGGCGAGGTGCGGCGTCGACGCGTGCCCGGCCTCGCCGAGCGCGGTGACGAGCACCGGGAGGCACGCCTTCTCCGCCACGCCGATCGTCACGGCGACGCCGCCGCCGGCCAGCGGGATGCGCTCGCCGCCGCCCTCGTCGATCGCGTAGTCGACGCGCAGGTCGGGCCGCGCCTCCACCAGCCACTGCAACCCGACCGCGTCGCTGCCGTCCTCCTCGTCGGCCTGCGCGATGAGGACGAGGTCACCGCGGGGCCGGAAGCCCTCGCGGGCGAGCGTGGCGAGCGCGACGGAGTTCGTCGCCGTCTGGCTCTTCATGTCGACCGCGCCGCGGCCCCAGAGGTAGCCATCGGCGTCGAGCTCGGCGGCGAACGGCGGGCGCTGCCAGTCGCGCGCGTCGGCCGGCACGACGTCGGTGTGGCCCGTCAGGGCGAGCGACGGGCCGCCGCCCGAGCCGCGGATGCGCGCGACGAGGTTCGCGCGGTCCGGCACGCGGGCGAT
>DATHJG010000101.1:0-2798 GCA_035489875.1 Solirubrobacteraceae bacterium
CGTTCGTCAGCAGCGCCGCCTGGTGGTCGACCTGGCGCGTGACGCCGCGGCCCCAGCCGCCCTTGAACGCGATCTTCCACCCCGCCGGCACGGCCCTGGCGATCCCCCAGCGCTGCTCGGGGACCACGCCGCGCAGCAGCCGCATCGCATACGCGCGATGGCGCCGCGGGACGAGCCGGTCGATCCGCAGGAACAGGCGCGCCTGGTCGTCGGCGGTGATCGTCGAGCCGCCCCAGACGGGGTGCGGAACGAACCGGCGCATCCGCACGCGCCGGGCCAGCCGGCTCAGGGCCGCGACCCCCACACGCGCATGGATCGCGCTCGCCGCGTCGTTGTCCGAGCGGCGCACCATCGGGTCCAGCAGCGCCCGCTCGGCCGCGCGCAGTGGCCGCTCGCGCACGTCGCCGCGGCGCAGGTAGGCGACGAGCAGCATTGCCTTCACGACGCTCGCCGAGCGGTACGGCGTCGTCCCGCGCCAGCTCCAGGCGCGCCGCTCCGTCCGCACCGCGAAGCTCACGTCGCCGGCCCGGCCCGCGGCGTACGCACGCGCCGCGGCGACGTGGGGCTTCCAGTGCGGCGGCGGCGGCGCCGCCGTCGCCGCCGGGGGCGCAGCGAGCGCGAGGACCAGCAGCGCTGCGAGGCGGGCGATGCGGCGCACTGCCGGGGCAGGCTAGCCTGCGGCAGGTGCGCCACGCGGAGTCCCTGCACACGTTGATCCCCGCCGAGAGCGCGCCGGACCGCGTCCTTGCCGTTCGGCGCCCCGATCGTCACGAGACGGGCCGCTAGCCATGGGCCCCTCCACGCGCGCCGTCCATGCGGGCCTGCCGCCCGCCGCGCAGGGCGAGCCGCTCACGCCCGGCCCGGTCTTCGCAGCCCCGTACCACCTGCAGGGCGACGTCGACGCCGCGCCGTTCGGCTACGGGCGCGAGGGCAACCCGACGTGGTCGGCCGTCGAGGCGGCGCTCGGCGCGCTGGAGGACGCCGAGAGCGTGCTGTTCGCCTCCGGCATGGCGGCGACGTGCGCGCTGCTGGAGCCCGCGCTCGGCGCCGGCGACGTGCTCGTCGCCGTGCGCGACGGTTACCCCGGGGTCCGCGGCGTCGCGACCGACCGGCTGGCGCCGCGCGGGGTGGAGGTGCGCTTCGTGCCGACCGACACCGACGCGATCGTGGCCGCATCCGCCGGCGCGACGCTCGTGTGGGTCGAGACGCCGTCGAACCCCGCGCTCGACGTCTGCGACATCGCCGCCGTGGCCGAGGCCGCGCACGCCGCCGGCGCGCGGCTGGCGGTCGACAACACGCTCCTCACGCCGCTCGGCCAGCGCCCGCTCGACCTCGGCGCCGACGCGGTGGTGCACAGCGCGACGAAGGCGCTCTCCGGCCACTCGGACCTCATCCTCGGCGCGGTTTCCGTGCGCGACCCGGCGTGGGCGGCGGCGCTGCGCTCGCACCGCTGGCAGGGCGGCGCGATCGCCGGGCCGTTCGAGGCCTGGCTGCTGCACCGCTCGCTGGCGACGCTCGCGCTGCGGCTGGAGCGGGCAAGCGCGAACGCGCTCGCGCTCGCGCGCTTCCTGCGCGAGCGGCCGGACGTACGCGACGTGCGCCATCCCGGCCTGGAGGAGCACCCGCAGCATGCACTGGCGGCGCGGCAGATGCGCCTCGGCGGCCCGCTCGTCGGCTTCACGCTCGACGGCGCCGAGCGCGCGCAGCGCTTCCTCGCCGCGCTCGAGCTGGTCGCGGAGGCGACGAGCTTCGGCGGCGTGC
Organism: Solirubrobacteraceae bacterium; assembly: GCA_035489875.1. GTDB lineage: Bacteria > Actinomycetota > Thermoleophilia > Solirubrobacterales > Solirubrobacteraceae > DASQMT01. The sequence goes on from DATHJG010000101.1 coordinate 1,762, forward strand.
ACTCGACCGCCGAACGGCGCGCCCGCTGGGGAACCGACGACGTGGCCGACGGCTTCATCCGCTTCTCGGCGGGCTGCGAGGACTCGGACGACCTGCTCGCCGACGTCGAGCAGGCGCTCGGGAACGTCTGAGGGGCCTGCCGCCGGGCAGGCCCCTCAGGTCCACTCTGGGCGCAGGGTCCGGGGGTCAGGGGGACGATCCTGCGCCATGGGTGCGACGTCCGTGTCGCGCGGCGCTCCGGGGTCTGGAAGGTCCTTTCGAGCGCCGCTGGACACATGTTGCCGCGACGAGGTTGGTGAGACCTTGGCGTCGGCTCGGAGAGACCGGTAGCGTGCGAGTTCGCCATGGAAGGTACTGGGTCAGGCTGGGTCGTTCGCCTGTGTGGGCCGCTGCGCGTGCGCGTCCGCGACCACGACGTGACCGCGCGTCTGCCGGGCCGCCAGGGCCGCCTCCTGCTCGCCTACCTGACCCTCAACCGCGGCCGCGCGTGTCCGCGTGGGGAGCTGATCGACGTGCTGTGGCCGGACGGGCCGCCGGCCGCGGCGGACACCGCGCTGAGCGCGCTCCTCTCCAAGCTGCGCCGGGCGCTCGGCGCCGGCGCGCTGTCGGGGCGCTCGGAGCTGCAGCTCACGCCGGACGGGCCGACGTGGGTCGACGTCGAGCACGCCGCCGCGGCGGCCCGGCAGGCGGAGGCGGCACTGCACGACGGCGACTGGAGCGACGCGTCGGCGGCGGCGCGCGACGCGCTGGCGGTGTGCGGAGGCGAGTTCCTCCCCGGCTGCGACGGTCCCTGGCTGTACGAGCAGCGCTGGACGCTGGACGCGTTGCGCGTCCGTGCGTACGAGGGGCTGGCGGAAGCCGCGCTGCGTTCCGGCGCGCCGGCGGAGGCGGCCGAGGCCGCCCGCGCGGCGGCGGCGCTCGCGCCGTTCCGCGAGTCGGCGCATCGGCTGCTGATGGAGGCGCACGAGGCGGCGGGCAATCCGGCCGAGGCGCTGCGCGCGTTCGAGGACCTGCGCCGGCTCTTGCGCGAGGAGCTC
>DATHJG010000102.1:0-9971 GCA_035489875.1 Solirubrobacteraceae bacterium
CCCGGACGGCGACCTGATCGCCTACCTCCAGGCCGACGGCTTCTCCCACGCCGACCTCTACCGCCGCGCCCGGCGCTGCCACGAGCGCAAGCTCGAGGCCGCCGTGGGCCGCGTGATGCGCGCGGCGTCCGCGCTGGCGGATGGCCCGGCGCCGCTCGACGCGCTGATGGACAGCGGCGAGGCGCAGGCGGTGGCGGCGGCGCACGAATTCGCCTCGCCCGCCGGCGACGTCGCGGCCGCGGCGGACGACCTCACCGGCGGCGCCGAGGGCGAGCTCGTGGGCGCCGCGCTCGCCGTCTTCGAGGCCTGCGTGCCCGCCATCCCGTACGCGCCCGCCGCCGCCTTCCTCGGCCGCGAGAAGCGGCGGCTCGCCGCGCGCGGGCCGGAGCCGGTGCGGGTCGCGCTGCTCGCCGACGGCGTCGGCTCGATGCACGGCGTCACGCACACGCTCGACGAGATCCGCGAGCGCGGCGTGCCGGGGTTCGAGGTCGAGGTGATCGGGACCGACCCGCACGTCGATCGCCGGCTGCCCGCGGTCGCCGAGGTCGAGATCCCGCTCTACCCGGGCCTGAGCATCGGCGTCCCGGGCGTCCCCGCGATCGTCGACGCGCTCGCCGAGGGCCGCTACGAGCTGCTGCACGTCTGCACGCCCGGCCCGGTCGGCGTCGCCGGCGCGCTCACCGGCCGGATGCTGGGGCTGCCGCTCGCGGGCTCGTACCACACCGAGCTGACCGCGTACGCGCAGCTGCGCTCAGGCGATCCGCGCGTCGTGCTCGGGATGCAGCTCGCGTTGGGCGCGTTCTACGGCCAGTGCGGCGTCGTGCTCTCGCCCTCGGCGGCGGCCGACGCGACGCTGGGCGAGCTGGGCGTCGAACCCGACCGGATCGGACGCTGGGACCGCGGCGTCGACGTCGCCCGCTTCTCGCCGGCCAAGCGCGACCCGGGCCGCTTCCCGACGGACCGGATCAACGTGCTGTACGCCGGGCGGATGACGCGCGAGAAGGGCGTCGACCTGCTCGCCGACGCATTCCTCTCCGCGCGGGCACGGGATCCGCGCCTGCACCTGGTGCTCGCCGGCGGCGGACCGGAGGAGCAGCGGCTGCGCACGCGCCTCGGCCGCTCGGCGACGTTCCTCGGCTGGCTGGACGGTGAGGAGCTGGCCGCGACGTACGCGTCGGCGGACCTCTTCCTCTTCTCCTCGCAGACCGACACGTTCGGCCAGGTCGTCCTCGAGGCGCAGGCGTCGGGCCTGCCGGTGGTCGCGGTCGGCGCGGGCGGCCCGGCCGAGCTGATCGCCGACGGCCGCAGCGGCCTGCTCTGCCCGCCCCGCCCCGAGGCGCTGGCCGGCGCGGTCGCCGGCCTGGCCGGCTCGCGCGCCATGCGCGAGCGGCTGGCCCGAGGCGGCCTCGCCGCGGTCCGGGAGCGGACCTGGGACGCCTCGCTCGGCCGCCTCGCCGCGGGCTGGCACCGCGCGCTTGCGACCGACCGCGCGACGCTCGATCGGCGGGTGGCATGAACCGCGACGACGGCAGCGCGGGGCGCGGCTCGGCCGAGCGCGAGCCGGTCCGATGATCGCGGCCGGCGCGAACGGGCATGGGGGGCGGCGGATCGCCGTCGCGATCCATGACGTCGAGCCGGCCACGTTCGAGCGCTGCGCGCTGATCCGCGACTGGCTCGCCGACCACGGCATCGACCGGGCGACGCTGCTCGTCATCCCCGCGCCCGACCTGCACCCGTTCTTCCAGCGCCGCCCGGATCTCGCCGCCTGGCTGCTCGACTGCCGCGACCGCGGCGACGCCGTCGCGCAGCACGGCTTCCAGCATCGCCGCGCCGGCGCGGTCGGCACGCGCCGCCGCCACGAGGCGGAGTTCGCCGGCCTCGATCGCGACGCGACCCGCGCGAGCATCCTCGCCGGCCGGCGCATGCTCGCGCTCGCCGGGGTCGAGCCGCGCGGCTTCGTGGCGCCCGCATATGCCTACACGCCGGCGCTGCGGCGCGAGCTCGCGAGCGACTTCGACTGGTGGGCCACCCTGCTGCGCCTCGTCGGCCGCGACCGCGCGTCGCTCGCCCCAGCGCTGTCCCTGCGCGGCTCGCCGCTCGCGGTCCGGGCGGGGGCCTTCGCCGCCGGGCGCCTGCTGCGCGTCGACCTCCACCCGGGCGACTTCGACCGCCCGCGCCACGTGCTCGCGCTCGAGGCCGTGCTGCGCGGCGCGGGCCGCCGCACCGCGGTCACGTACGACGATCTCTGCTGACGGAAATGGGGTCTCGACCCCGTGCAGGACGGCCGGGAATCGGACACTGGCCGGCCATTTTCAGGACCGTCGGGCCGGCCGCATTAGACCGTCCGGACAATGAACAAATTAGTTCTTGTCCTGCCCGTCGGGGCTCGCTAATGTCGCGTCCCGATGGGCACCGTATACAACGCCAACGCACCCGGACGGCTCCTCCCGGGCAAGGCATCGGGCACGATCAGCCAGGCAGTCCCCCGCACGAACTCGGTGACCGCCAGCCAGGCGCGTGCTGCGCGCCGGCGCGAGGCGAGGCGCGACGAGCAGGCGGTCGCCGCCTGGTTGCGCGAGCTCGCCGGGCGTACTCGCTGAGACCGGCCGTTAACCGCGTCACCGCGCGGGTAGCCGTCCCCTGGGAGGGTGTGCTTGTCATCCTCTCTGGGTGACTGCTGAAACCACTCGGCTCCCTCGTAGGAGGCTGCATGCCTGATACTCCCCTGACCCAGCTCGCCGCGCTCGGTCAGAGCCCGTGGATCGACTTCCTCTCGCGCCGGTTCGTCCAGGACGGAGAGCTCGCCGCCCTCGTCGACCAGGGCATCGTCGGGATCACCTCGAACCCGACGATCTTCCAGTCCGCGATCGCCCAGGGCGACGCCTACGACGAGCAGCTGCGCGAGGTGCTCAAGACCGAGACCGAGCCCAAGGAGGTCTTCCTCGCGCTCGCGGTGGAGGACATCAAGGCCGCGTGCGACGTCCTGCGCGACACCTGGTCGCGCGGCGGACAGAACGCCCGGGACGGCTGGGTCTCGCTCGAGGTCGACCCGACGCTCGCGCACGACACCGACGGGACGATCGAGGAGGCCAAGCGGCTCCACGCGCTCGTCGACCGCCCGAACCTGTTCATCAAGATCCCGGCCACGAGGGAAGGGCTGCCGGCGATCGAGGAGACGATCGCGGCCGGCATCCCCGTCAACGTCACGCTGATCTTCTCCCTCCAGCGCCACCGCGAGGTCGCGGAGGCCTACATCCGCGGCGTGCAGCGCTACGCCGACGGGGGCGGCGACCTCACCACGATGGCGTCGGTCGCGTCGTTCTTCGTCTCCCGCGTCGACACCGAGGCGGACAAGCGTCTCGACGCCATCGGCGGCCACGACGAGCTGAAGGGCAAGCTCGCGATCGCCAACGCCAAGCTCGCCTACCAGGCCTACAAGGAGGTCTTCGCGAGCGAGCGATGGCAGGCGCTGCAGGCCAAGGGCGCGAGCGCCCAGCGCTGCCTGTGGGCGTCGACCTCGACCAAGAACCCCGCCTACCGCGACGTGCTCTACGTCGAGGAGCTGATCGGCCCCGAGACCGTCGACACGATGCCGCGGGAGACGATCGAGGCGTTCCTCGACCACGGCAGGGTGCGGCCGTCGCTGGAGGAGGACGTGGACGGCGCGCGGCGGACGCTCGAGGCGCTCGAGGCCGCGGGCATCGACTACGACGACGTGGTCGAGACGCTGGAGCGCGAGGGCGTGGAGAAGTTCGCCAAGTCCTTCGAGCAGCTGTTCGCCGACGTCGAGGCCAAGCGCGACGCGCTGGTGGCGGCGGCATGACCGCCGACCGCTGGCGCGAGCTCGGACAGCAGCTGCGCGTGGACTCGGTCCGGAGCAGCGCGGCGGCCGGCTCCGGACACCCCACCTCCTCGATGTCGGCCGCCGACCTCATGGCCGTGCTCCTCGACGGCGGCTACCTGCGGATGGACACGCAGGACCTGGAGAACCCGGCGAACGACCACCTGATCTTCTCCAAGGGCCACGCCTCCCCGCTCTACTACTCGGTCCTCAAGGCCGCGGGGATCATCGACGACGCCGAGCTGCTGACGTTCCGCAAGTTCGGGAGCCGCCTGGAGGGCCACCCCACGCCCCGCATCCCGCCGACCGACGTGGCGACCGGCTCGCTCGGCCAGGGCCTGCCGATCTCCGTCGGCGTCGCGCTGGCCGGGAAGCGGCTCGACCGCCTGCCGTACCGCGTCTGGTGCCTGTGCGGCGACTCCGAGATGGCCGAGGGGTCGATGTGGGAAGCGTTCGAGCACGCCTCCTTCAACGAGCTCGACAACCTGACGGCGATCATCGACGTCAACCGCCTCGGCCAGACGCGCGAGACGATGGTCGGCTGGGACCTCGACCGCTACGTCCGGCGCGCCGAGGCGTTCGGCTGGCACGCGATCCCGATCGACGGCCACGACGTCGAGGCGATCGGCGCGGCGTACGACGAGGCGGTGCGCACGACCGGCAAGCCGACCGTCATCGTCGCCAAGACGAAGAAGGGCAAGGGCGTCAAGGCGGTCGAGGACCAGCCCGGTATGCACGGCAAGCCGCTCGCCGACCCGGACGCGGCGATCCGGGAGCTCGGCGGCGAGCGCGACATCCGGGTGCAGCTCGCGACGCCCGAGCGCGGGCAGCCGCACGCGTTCCCCGCCCCCGGCGGCGAGCTGCCGTCCTGGGACGCGGGCGAGCAGGTCGCCACGCGCCAGGCGTACGGGGAGGCGCTCACGGCGCTCGGCAACCTGCGCGGCGACGTCGTCGCGCTCGACGGCGAGGTGTCGAACTCGACGCACTCCGAGCTGTTCCGCGCGGCGCACGACGAGCGGTACTTCGAGATGTTCATCGCCGAGCAGCAGATGGTCGCGGCGGCCGTGGGCATCCAGGTGCGCGGCTGGGTGCCGTTCGCCTCGACGTTCGCGGCGTTCTTCACGCGCGCGTACGACTTCATCCGCATGGCGGCGATCTCGCGCGCGAACATCCGCCTCTCGGGCTCGCACGCCGGCGTGTCGATCGGCGAGGACGGCCCGTCGCAGATGGCGCTCGAGGACCTGGCGGCGTTCCGTGCGATCCACGGCTCGACCGTGCTGCACCCGTCCGACGCGAACCAGACGGCCAAGCTCGTGGCGGCGATGGCGGACCGCGAGGGCGTCTCGTTCATCCGCACGCTGCGCGGCAAGACCCAGGTCCGCACGCCGCCGGGCGAGGACGTGACGATCGGCGGCTCGCGGGTCGTGCGCGCCGGCGACGACGTCGCGATCGTGGCCTGCGGCATCACGGTCGACGAGGCCGTCGAGGCCGCTGAGCGGCTGGCCGGCGACGGGATCGAGGCGCGCGTGATCGACGCGTACTCGATCAAGCCGATCGACGCCGGCACGCTGCGCGCCGCCGCGCGCGAGTGCGGGGCGATCGTCACGGTCGAGGACCACTGGCCCGAGGGCGGCCTCGGCGACGCGGTGCTCGAGGCGCTCGCGGAGGCCGACGACCGCCCGCCGGTGCACAAGCTCGCGGTGCGCGAGATGCCGGGCTCCGGCACGCCCGACGAGCTGCTCCACGCCGCCGGGATCGACGCCGACGGCATCGCCGACGCGGCCCGCACGCTCGCCCGCGAGAAGGTCGGCTAGCCGGCGCAGGCGCCGCTCAGCGCAGCAGCCTCTAGGCGGCCCAGCCGCCCGACTCGCGCGCGGTGCTCGGGCCGCCCTGGAACGGGATGCCGTCGTCCGGTGCCACGTCGCCGGCGTAGTCCTCGGCGTCGTCGAGCGGCACGTAGCCGAGCGACGGCGGCAGGTCCCACCAGCCGCGCGTGTTCGCCGACACGCCGTACACGCACACGAAGCCGTCGACCGGGCCCGTGAGGGCCACGCGGACGAGCCGCCGGGCGTCGTCGTGGCTGAGCCACGTCGAGAGGTCGCGCGTCGTGCGCGGGCGCTCCTCGAACGTGCCGATCCGCAGCGCCACGACCTCCAGCCCGAACTTGTCCGCGTACATGCGCCCGAGCGCCTCCGAGAACGCCTTCGTCGCGGCGTAGAGGCCGTCGGGCCGCGGCGTGACGCCGCCGTCGAGCCGCTCTCCCACGCGGTAGAAGCCGGTCGCGCGACCCGAGCTCGCGACGACGACCCGCCGCACGCCCGCGCGCCGCGCGGCCTCGTAGACGTGGAACGCGCCGCGCAGGTTCGGCCCGGCGAGCACGTCGAACGGCGCCTCGTCGGGCACCGCGCCCAGGTGCACGATCGCGTCGCAGCCGGCCGCGAGCCCGTCCCACGGCGCCGGGTCCTCGAGCTCCGCGCGCGCGAACCGCTCGCCCGGCTCCACCGCCGCCACGTCGACCCGGTCGGTCAGCACCACGTCGGCGGCGAGCTCGCGCAGCACCGGCCGCACGGCGGTCGCGATCGAACCCGCCGCGCCCGTCAGCAGCACGCGCCTCACCCCGGCAGCTCCTGCTCGAGCTGGAGCACGGGCGCGAACGCGTCACCGTGCTCCTCCACCCGCGCGAGCACCTCGTCGGAGGTGAACGAGAGATCCTCCGGGTCGCGGGTCCGCAGCACCGCCTCGACCTCGTCCCACGTCACCGGCGTCGACACCGTCGGCCGGTCGCGCGCCCGCAGCGAGTAGACGCACACGGTCGTCTTGTGCTCGTCGTTCTGGCTCCAGTCGATGAACACCTTGCCGGGCCGCCGGTCCTTGCGCATCTCGGACACGATCAGGTCGGGATGGCGGCGCTCTAGCACCTGCGCCACGCCCTGCGCGAACGGCTTGGTCTGCTTGTACGTCGTCGGGGTGTTGAGCGGCACGTAGAGCTGCATGCCCTTGGAGCCCGACGTCTTCGGGAACGCGAGCAGGCCGAAGTGGTCGAACGCCTCCCGCAACCGGCACGCGACCTCGGCGCACTCGACGATCGTCGCCGGCGGCCCCGGGTCGAGGTCGAACGCGAGCACGGTCGGCTGGTCGGGCGCGTCGGCGCGCGCCAGCGGCGTGTGCATCTCGAGGTCGGCGAGGTTGGCGAGCCAGACGACCGTGGAGAGGTCGTCCGCGACGCAGTAGTCGATCTCGCGCTGGTTGTGACGCGAGTAGACGCCCTCCGTGCGGACCCAGTCGGGCCGGTGGCCCGGGCACTGCTTCTCGTAGAAGTACTCGCCCTCGACCCCGTTCGGGTAGCGCTTGAGCGTCAGGTGGCGGTCCTGCAGGTGCGGCAGCAGCGCGGGCGCGATCCGCGTGTAGTACTCGATCACCTGGCCCTTCGTGAACCCGGTCTTGGGGTAGAAGACCTTGTCGAGGTTGGAGAGCGAGAGCTTCCGCCCCTCCACCTCGACCTCCATGCGCTTGGGAGCCGGCACGGCACAGACCGTACCCGGCGGTCGCGCGCTCAGGCGTCTGCTCGGTCCGCGGTTCCGGCCGCCACGCCCCGGGTGGGCCGACCCCATGCCACCGCTTGCGCGAAGCGCACCATGTCGTCGAACTTCTCGCCGTCGCGCCGAGCGCGCCAGGCGTCGTAGTCGGCGCGGCGCAGGCGAAGGGGCATGGGTGGCGTTCTTCCCGACGCGCCGGGCTTTAGGCTTCCCTGCCCGTGCCCCGCCTCTCGTTGCAGACATCGCTCGCCGGCCGGACCGCGGTCATCGCGCTCGCGGGCGAGCTCGACATCGCCGGCGCCGCCGCGCTGGAGCGCGAGCTGGCGGGCCTGGACGCCGGCGCCGTGGTCGTCGACCTGCGCGGGCTGGGGTTCATGGACTCCAGCGGCCTGCGCGCGCTCGCGGTCGCCGCCCAGCGTGCGAAGCGCGCCGGGAACCGGTTTGCGCTCGTCCCAGGTGCGGCACAAGTGATGCGAGTGTTCGACGTCACGCGCATGCGGGAGCGGCTCGACTTCGTCGCCGACCCCGGGGAGGTGACCGTCGGCCCGTGAGGTACGAAGTCGAGCTCGCGCGCGATCCCGACTCCCCCGCCGAGGCGCGGCGGGCGCTCGGCGAGGTGTCCGATCATCTGTCCCCGCGCCGGCTCGAGGACGCGCAGCTGCTCGTCTCCGAGCTCGTCACGAACGCGATCCGCCATGCCGGGCTCGACGACGACGACCTGATCAAGCTGATCGTGGTCGCCGGCGAGCGGGCGCTCCGCATCGAGGTCTGCGACCCCGGTCACGGCTTCGACGTGACCGAGCCCGACCCGGACCCCGCCCGCCCGTCGGGCTGGGGCCTCTATCTCGTGCGCGAGCTCTCGGACCGCTGGGGGGTCGAGCAGAGCCTCCAGACGCGCGTCTGGTTCGAGCTCGACCGCGAAGCCGCCTGAGCGGCCCGTCTGTGGCGCCTACTTCTTCGCGGCTTCCTTCTTCGTGCGCGGCGCGGGCTTCTTCTTCGGCTCGGTCTTCCCGCCGTTCCCGCTGCTCTCGCCCTTGACCGCCGCGAGGCTCGCCTCGAGCGCGGCCATCAGGTCGGGCACCTTCTTCGGCTCCGGCGCCTCGGGCTGCACGGCGATCTCCTCGCCGGCCGCCTTGCGCTCGATCAGCTCGAGCACCTTCTCGCGGTACTCGTCGCGGTACTTCTCGGGCTCGAAGTCGGAGGAGAGCGAGTCGATCAGCTGCCGCGCCATCGTCAGCTCGCGCTCCGACGCCTTGAGGTCCTTCGCCTCGGGCAGGTCGTCGAGCTCCTCGGGCGCGATGACCTCGTCGGCGAAGAGCATCGTCTCCATCGTCAGGACGTTCCCGGGCGCCGGCCGGATCGCGACCAGGTGCTCCTTGGTGCGCAGCACCACGCGCGCCACCGCCACCTTGCCGGACTCCTCCATCGCCGCGAGCAGCAGGCCGTAGGCCTTGGTCGCGCCCTTGTCGGGGACGAGGTAGTACGGGTGGTCGTAGTAGACGGGGTCGATGTCGGCGAGGTCGACGAAGTCCTCGATGTCGATCGTCCGGCTCTTCTCGGGGTCGAGCGCGTCGAGCTCGTCCGGCGTGATGACCACGTAGTGGTCCTTGGCCAGCTCGTAGCCCTTGACGATGTCCTCGTAGGCCACCTCGTCGCCGCTGACGGAGTCGACGCGCTTCTGCGCGACCCGGTGCTCCGTCTTCTGGTTGATCTGGTGGAACCGCACGGTCTTTCGACTCACGGCGGAGTACAGCTTGACCGGCACGTTGACGAGACCGAACGAGATCGCGCCACTCCACATGGACCTTGGCATAGACCTATTGTGGTACCACGATCGCGTATTCGGCAACGCGCGCACGGCGGATTGCGCGGGATGAAGCGATGCCGGCTGCTGCGCCGACCACGGGGAACGCTTAGCCGAAACGCACGTCCTCCGGCGCCACGTCGTCGCGCAGGCCCTTGTAGGAGGGCTGGCGGAGCGTGCCGGACCGGTTGCGCTCGGTGAACTCGATGCGGGCGACGAGGCGCGGCTCGACGAAGTGCGTGAGCTTCGGCGGCTGGCGGCCGGCGAACGGGCTCTCGGTGGTCGCGAGCGGCTCGAGCAGCCCGCCGAGCCGCACCAGCTCGGCCTGCGTGAAGCCGGTCCCGACCCGGCCTGCGTAGCGCAGCACGCCCTCGTCGTCCGGGATCCCGATCACGAGCGCGCCCAGGCGGCCGGCGCGGCCGCCCTCGCCCGAGAGCCAGCCGCCGATCACGGCGTCGGTCGTGCCGATGTTCTTCACCTTCACCCACCCGGACGTGCGGCGGCCCGGGAGGTAGGGGGAGTCGAGCCGCTTGGCGATCACGCCCTCGAGCTGCTGCACGCGCGTCGCCTCCAGCAGCGCGGCGCCGTCGCCGACATGGTGGGCGGGCGCCTGCCAGGTCGGGCCTTGCAGCTCGAGCTCGGCCAGCTTCGCCCGGCGCTCGACGTAGGGCAGCTCCATCAGCGAGCGGCCGTCGAGGTAGAGCAGGTCGAACGCGATGTAGTGGACCGGGTCCTCGCGCGCCAGCCGCCGGACGGCGTGCTCCGACGTCAGGTGCATCCGTCCCTGGAG
>DATHJG010000103.1:0-2256 GCA_035489875.1 Solirubrobacteraceae bacterium
TCGACCCTGACGGCGCCCACGACGCCGAGGCATCCACGATGATCGGCGGATCCGGGCTGAGCGCGCCTCAGGCGCGCCACTTCACGCCGCAGCCGCGCGCACGCGTCTCGGGCTGCTCGACCGGGCGTCCGGCCAGGACCGCGTCGAGCGCCCCCCGCAGCCACGCGGCGTCCTGCGACGGATCCCGATGGTCGGCGTCCGGCGCGCCGCGGTACGCCAGCCGCTGCTCGGCGTCGAGCACGAACACGTGCGGGGTGACCTCGGCGCCGAGCGCGCGCGCAGCGGCCTGGCTCTCGTCGTGCAGCTGCGGATAGGGCCAGCGCTGCTCGCGGGCGAGGCGGCGGATGTGGTCGAGCGAGTCGGCCGGATAGCGGCTCGCGTCGTTGGCGTGGACGCCGAGGAAGCGGACGCCGCGCCCGGCGTACTCCTCCGCGACCGCGCGGAGGCGCGGGTTCCAGGCGATCACGTACGGGCAGTGGTTGCAGGTGACGACGATCACGGTCGCGGGCGGCGCCGCGTCGAGCGGGACCGCGTGCTCCGCGCCGTCGGTGTCCGGGAGCGTGAACGGCGGCACCGGATCGCCGATGCCGAAGCGCATCGCCGTGTCGGCCATGGGAACGAGGCTATAGCCCGCGTCCACCGATTCTCGGCGGACGCGGGCTATCGTCCGCGCCCATGAGCGATCTGGAGCGGGCCGTCGAGGCGGTCGTCGGGCCGTGCCTGGGCGTGACGGCGGGGGAGGACGTCGTGATCGTGGTCGACCGGACCACGCAGGCGATCGGCGACGCGCTGCGCGACGCCGCCGCGGCGCTCGGCGCCGAGCCGGTGATGACCGTGATGGAGCCGCGCGCGGTCGACGGGGAGGAGCCGCCGGCCGCCGTCGCCGCGGCGCTCGCCGCCGCGCGCGTGTTCATCGCGCCGACGCGCCGCTCGCTCTCGCATACCCGTGCGCGCAAGGCGGCCAGCGACGCCGGCGCCCGTGGCGCGACGCTGCCCGGCGTGACGGAGGACATGCTCGCGCGGCTGATGGCATGCGACTTCCCGACCATGGCGGCGCGCAGCCGGGCGGTGGCCGAGCTGCTCACGACCGCCGACAGCGCGCACGTGACGTGCCCGGGCGGGACCGACTTCACGGCCGACCTGTCGGGGCGGACCGGCATCGCGGACGACGGCGACCTGTCCGCCGAGGGCGCGTTCGGCAACCTGCCGTGCGGGGAGGGGTTCATCTCGCCGATCACCGGCGAAGGGACCGTGGTCGCCACGACCCTGGCGAGCCTCGGGCTGCCGGACAAGCCGGTCCGGCTGACCGTGCGCGACGGGCGGCTGGCCGAGGCGAGCGATGAGTGGGGCGCCCGCTGGACGGGCCTCATGGACGCGGCCGGTCCGCAGGGCCGCAACCTCGCCGAGCTCGGCGTCGGCACGAACGAGCGCGCGACCCTGACCGGGAACATCCTCGAGGACGAGAAGATGCTCGGCACCGTGCACGTCGCGTTCGGCGCGAGCGCCGGGATCGGCGGCACGGTCGCGGTGCCGGTCCACCTCGACTGCCTGATCGCGGACGCGACGCTCGACATCGGGGGCACCCGGGTGCTCGACGGCGGCCGCTTCGTGTTGGCCGCATGACGCGCCTCGTCGCCGTCCCCAACGTCTCGGAAGGGCGCGACGAGGATGCGCTCGACGCGATCGGCGCCGCGTTCGCGACCCACGCCGACGTGCTGCACCGCTCGGCCGACCCCGACCACCACCGCGCGGTCTTCTTCCTCGCGGGCGCGCCCGGGGAACTGCATCGGGCGCTCGCCGCCGGCGCCGCCGAGGCGGCCGCGCGCATCGATCTCACCCGCCACGACGGCCTCCATCCCCGCGTCGGCGCGCTCGACGTCGCGCCGGTCGTCTACCTCGACGACGCCCAGCGCGGCGCCGCGATCGCCGAGGCGCTGCTCGCCGCCGACGCGATCGGCGCCGCCGGCATCCCCGTCTTCCTCTACGGCGAGCTCGCCGGCGGCCGCACGCGGGCGGAGCTGCGCCAGGGCGGGCCGGAGGGCCTCGCCGCCCGCGGCACCGCGCCCGACTACGGCCCGGCGGAGCTGCACCCGACCGCCGGCGCGGCGCTCGTCTCCGCCCGCCCGCCGCTGATCGCGTTCAACCTCGAGCTCGCGGCGCCCGCGACGCTCGACCAGGCCCGCGCCGTCGCCGCCGCGATCCGCGAGAACGGGGAGCACGGGCTGCCCGGCGTCCGGGCGCTGGGGCTCCACCTCG
>DATHJG010000104.1:0-7835 GCA_035489875.1 Solirubrobacteraceae bacterium
TCTCGTTCGCGCTGCTCGTCACGCACGGCACGGCCGTGACCGTGCTCGTCACGGTCGCCTGCATGGTCGCCGCCGACGCGATCCGCCGGCCGGCGCTCGTCAAGGTGGTCTACAACGCGGCGCAGTACGCGGTGTCGTGGGCGCTGGCCGGCGTGGTCTACCGGGCCTTCGCCGGGTCGCCGGCGGCGCTCTCCGACGTCGGCCTCGCCGAGTTCGCGGCGCTCGTCCCGGCCGGCCTCGCGTACGCGCTCGTCAACAGCGCGCTCGCCCAGCTCCCGCCCGCGCTGCTCCGGGGCGCGCCGGTGCTCGCGGAGATGCGCCGCGAGCTCGGCTTCGTGCTCGGGACCACGATCCTGCTGCTCGCGCTCGCGCCGATCGTCGTCGTGGTCGGCGCGCGCGACCCGTGGCTGGTCCCGCTGCTCGGCGTCCTGCTGATCGGCATCCAGCTCGGCAGCCGCGCGGCGCTGCTCAACGAGGCGCACGCCCGCGTCGACCCGCTCACCGGTGCGTACTCGCGGCAGGAGCTCGAGCGGATCCTCGCGCGGCGGCTCGCCGGGCCCGGGGACGCCGCGGTCGTCGTGGTGGACCTCGCGGGGTTCGCCGACGTCAACGACGCGCTCGGTCATCACGCCGGCGACTCCGTGCTCCGCGCCGTCGCGCAGCGGCTGGTGAAGGCGGCGGGACACGGGGAGCTCGTCGCCCGCACCGGAGGCGACGCGTTCGCGATCGTGTGCGACGCCGGCCGCGCCGAGGCCGTCGTCGGCGGCCTCGAGGCGGCGCTCGAGCCGCCGATCGCGGTCGGGGGGCTGGAGATCGACGTGCGCGCCGTCGCCGGCATCGCGTGCGCGCCGGCCGAGAGCGCCGGCGCCCTGCTGCGCGAGGCCGACGTCGCGCTGCGCGCCGCCAAGGCGCGGCGCGTCCGCTGGGTCCGCTTCGATCCGGCGATGAGCGTCGACGCCGCCGACCGGCTCGCGCTCGCGCCGGAGCTGCGCCGCGCGATCGGCGCGGACGAGCTGGTACTGCACTACCAGCCCAAGCTCGACCTCCGCACCGGCCGGCTCGCGGGCGTCGAGGCGCTCGTGCGCTGGGACCGCCCCGGTCACGGGCTGATGCCGCCGGACGCGTTCATCGGACTCGCGGAGCACACGGGGCTCATCCGCCCGCTCACCTCGTGGGTGCTGCAGGCCGCCGCCGCCGAGCAGGCGCGCTGGGCGCGCGACGGCCTGCTGGTGACGGTGGCGGTGAACCTGTCGGCGCGCGCGCTGCACATGGGCGTCGTCGAGGAGGTCGCGGGCCTCCTCGCGCGGGGCGCCGACCTGGAGCTCGAGGTCACGGAGTCGGCGGCGATGCACGACCCGGAGGACAGCCTGGCGGTCCTGGAGCGGCTTGCCGCGCTCGGCGTGCGGCTGAGCGTCGACGACTTCGGCACGGGCCACTCCTCGCTCGCCTATGTGGCGCGCCTGCCCGTGGTGGAGCTCAAGATCGACCGCACGTTCGTCGTCGCCGGCCTCGACGGCGAGACGGCGAACCGCAGCATCGTCGCCACGACGATCGAGCTGGGGCGCCGCCTCGGCCTCCGGGTCGTCGCCGAGGGCGTCGAGGACGACGCCACGCTGGCGAGCCTGCGCGCGCTCGGCTGCGACCACGCGCAGGGCTACGGCATCGCCCGGCCGATGCCCGCCGCCGCCGTGCCGGGCTGGGTCGCGGCGCTCGGTCAGAGCGCGGGCACGATCTCGCGCTCGAGCACGTCGAAGAACTCCGCGTGACGATCCCCGAACTCGTCCTAGACTCCCCGACCCGATGGCAGACCTTCAGGATCGCACCCGCTGGGAGCCCGGCGAGGCCGAGGCCCGGATCTTCGCGCGCTGGCTCGAGTCCGGCCTCTTGCACCCCGAGCCGGACGGGACGGCGGCGGAGAGCTTCTCGATCGCCGTCCCCCCGCCGAACGTCACGGGCGCACTGCACATGGGCCACGCCCTCAACGGCTCCGTGCAGGACACCCTGATCCGCTACCACCGGATGCGCGGTGAGCGCACGAGGTGGACGCTCGGCACCGACCACGCCGGCATCGCCGTGCAGACGCAGGTGGAGAAGACGCTGCGCGCCGAGGGCACGACGCGCGAGGCGCTCGGGCGCGAGGCGTTCGTCGAGCGCGTCTGGCGCTGGGTCGAGGAGTACGGCGGGATCATCGTCGGACAGTTCCAGCGCCTCGGGCTCTCGCTCGACTACGAGGAGGAGCGCTTCACGCTCGACCCCGGCTACGTGCGCGCCGTGCTGAAGGTCTTCGTCGACCTCTACGACAAGGGCCTGATCTACCGCGACAACTACATGGTCAACTGGGACCCGGGCTCGCACTCGGCGATCTCCGACCTCGAGGTCGAGGACCGCGAGGTCACCGACACCCTCTACTACGTCGACTACCCGCTCGCCTCCGGCGTCGGCTCGGTGACCGTCGCGACCGTGCGGCCGGAGACGATGCTCGCCGACACCGCGATCGCGGTGCACCCCGACGACGAGCGCTACACGCGCCTCGTGGGCGAGACCGCGATCCTGCCGCTCGTCGGCCGGCGGCTGCGGATCATCGCCGACCCCTACGTCAAGCCCGAGTTCGGCACCGGCGCGCTGAAGATCACGCCCGGGCACGATCCGAACGACTTCGAGATCGGTCGCGCGCACGGGCTCGACGAGATCGTCGCGATCGGCGAGGACGGCCGCATCAACGACAACGCGCCCGAAGCGTTCCGCGGCATGCGCGCGCTCGAGGCGCGCGAGGCGGTCGTCGCCGCGCTGCGCGCCGCCGGCGCGATCGCGCGCACCGAGCCCCACGTCCACGCCGTGCCGTTCTCCCAGCGCTCGGGCGAGCGGATCGAGCCGCTGATCTCGCTCCAGTGGTTCATGAAGATGGACGCGCTGGCCGCGCCGGCGATGCAGGCGGTGCACGACGGCCGCCTGCGGATCCATCCCGAGAACCAGCGCAAGCGCTACCTCGACTGGCTGGAGAACATCCGCCCGTGGTGCATCTCGCGCCAGCTCTGGTGGGGCCATCAGATCCCGGTCTGGTACCGCGGCGACAAGACGTACGTGGGCGTCGAGCCGCCCGCGGGCGAGGGCTGGGAGCGCGACCCCGACGTGCTCGACACGTGGTTCTCGTCGGGCCTCTGGCCGTTCGCGACGCTGGGCTGGCCCGACGACACGCCCGAGCTGCGCGCGTTCTACCCGACCGACGTGCTCTCGACCGGCCGCGACATCCTGTTCCTCTGGGTCGCCCGCATGGTGATGCTCGGCATCGAGTTCACCGGCGACGTGCCGTTCGCCGACGTCTACAACCACGCGACGATCCTCGCCCCCGACGGCCGCCGGATGTCCAAGTCGCTGGGCACCGGGATCGATCCGCTCGACGTGATCGACGAGCACGGCGCCGACGGCACGCGCTTCGGCCTGCTCGCGATGTCCTCCACCCAGGACGTGCGCTTCTCGGAGGAGAAGGTCGCGCAGGGGCGCCAGCTGGCGAACAAGCTGTTCAACGCGTCGCGGCTCGTGCTGCTGCGCGCGGCCGCGGGGGTCGAGCTGAGCGAGGAGCCGCCGCAGCCGGCCGCGGTGGAGGACGCCTGGATCCTCTCGCGCCTGCAGCGGGCGAAGGCGGACACGACGCGCGCGATCGAGGCGTTCGAGTTCCACCGCGCCGCGCTCGGGCTGTACGACTTCGTCTACGCCGAGCTGTGCGACTGGTACCTGGAGATCGTCAAGCCGCGCCTGTACGCCGACGACAACGAGGACGTCAGCCGGTTCGCGCTCGGCGTGCTCGCCGAGACGCTGGCGATCGCCCATCCGGTGATCCCGTTCGTCACCGAGGAGATCTGGTCGTACGTCCCCGGGAATCAATCCCCACCCACCCTGCTGATGGCGCACCGCTGGCCGCTGGCCGACGAGTCGCTGATCGATCCCGAGGCCGAGGCCGAGGTCGGCCGCGCGATCGCCGCGGTCCAGGAGCTGCGCGGCTGGCGCGACCGGATCGGCGCGGCGCCCGCCGCCGTGCTGCCGGCGCGGCTGGAGGCCGGCGGCTACGAGCGCACGGCGGAGCACGTCGCGCGGCTCGCGCGGATGGCGTGGTCGCCCGATGGCGGCGAGCCGGCGGCGACCGTCGCGGTGCCGGGCGGCGCGGTCGGGGTGCTCCCGACCGACGCGGTCGACCTCGGCGCGGCCGCGCGCCGCATCGACGAGCGGCGCGGCTGGCTGCAGGACGAGATCGCGCGCGCCGAGCAGAAGCTGGCGAACGAGGGCTTCGTCGCCAAGGCGCCCGAGGCGGTCGTGGCGGCCGAGCGCGACAAGCTCGCGCGGCTGCGCGAGGAGCACGAGACGCTGTGACGTGGTCCGCGGAGCGCGCGGAGGAGCACCTGCTCGGGCTCGAGCTGTTCGGCATGCGCTTCGGCCTGGAGCGCATGCGGCGGCTGCTCACCGCGCTCGGCTCGCCGCAGGAGCGCTTCGGCGCGATCCACGTCGTGGGGACGAACGGCAAGAGCTCGACCGTGCGCATGACGGCGGCGCTGCTGGAGGCCCACGGGGTGCGCGCCGGCGCGTTCCTCTCCCCGCACCTGACCACGTTCGCCGAGCGGATCCGGGTCGGCGACCGCGACCTCGACCCGGACGCGTTCGGCGCCGCCGTGCAGCGCGCCGCGGCGGCCGCCGCGAAGGTCGACCGCGGGCTGGAGCCGGGGGACCGCGTCACCCAGTTCGAGCTGATCACCGCCGCGGCGTTCGACGAGCTCGCGCGGCGGCACGTGGAGGTCGCGGTCGTGGAGGCGGGCCTCGGCGGGCGCCACGACGCGACCGGCGTGCTGCGCGCACCGGTCGTCGTCCTCACGAACGTCGGCCTCGAGCACACGCGCTGGCTGGGCCCGACGATCGCCGACATCGCGCGCGAGAAGCTCGCCGTCGTGCGGCCGGACGCGACGCTGGTCCTCGGCGAGGCCGCCGAAGGCGATGCCGGTGACGAGGCCGCGAAGCGCCGAGGCAGGTCGAACGAGGAGGTCGAGGCGCTCGCCGTCGCCACCGGCGCGCGCATCGTGCGGCCGGGCGGGGCCGATCTCGACACGCCGCTGCCGGGCTACCAGCGCACGAACTTCGCGGCCGCGTGCGCGGCCGCGCGGGAGCACCTCGGCATCCTCGATCGGGTCGTGATCGAGCGCGTCGCCGCGCGGATCACCGTGCCCGGCCGGCTGCAGGTGGTCGCCGAGCGGCCGCTCACGATCCTCGACGGCGCGCACAACCCGAGCGGCGTCGAGGCGCTCGCCGCGGCGCTGCCGGACCGCCCGTTCGTCGGCGTCGTCTCGATCCTCGACGACAAGGACGCCGCGGCGATGCTGCGGGCGCTGCTGCCGCGCTGCTCGCGCTTCGTCTGCACGGCCGCGCCCAGCCCGCGGGCGCTCCCGCCGGCGACGCTGGCCTCGCTCGCCGATCAGCTCGGCGCGCGCGCCGAGATCGTCCCCTCGCCGCGCGCCGCCGTCGCCGCCGCGCAGGAGCTGGCCGGGCCGGAGGGCGCCGTGATCGCGACCGGATCCATCTACCTCGTCGCCGAGCTGGTCTCGGCTCCCGGGCAGCGGAGGGCCTCGGCGCTGTGAACGACAACGGTCCGAGCGTGCTCGGGATGGTCGCCCTGGTGGCGGTCGTCGTCGCGCTCACGATCCTGGTCTTCTTCGCGCTCGGCTACGCTTTCGGCCGGATGTTCCTCTAGCGGCCGGCGCCGCGAGTACGGTTTTCACTGACTCTCATGCTCACCTTCGGCGTCTTCGGCATCGACAACGACGCGCTCAACACGGCCGTCAACGTCCTGATCCTCGTGCTCATCGTGGTCTGGGCGGCGCTCGTCTTCTGGACGTTCGCCGACGCCCGCCGCCGGATCGACGACCCGATGCTGGTCGGCTGCGCCACGCTCGCGTCGCTGTTCCCGTTCGTGGGCACGATCATCTACACGATCGTCCGCCCACCGGAGTTCCTCGACGACGTGCGCCTGCGCGAGCTGGAGATGCAGGCCGCCGAGGCCCGCCTCGTGCAGCTCGACTACGAGCTGTGCCCGCACTGCGAGTACGAGGTCAAGGCCGACTACCTGCGCTGCCCGAGCTGCATGCGCAAGCTGAAGGACCGCTGCCAATCGTGCGGCAAGGCCGTCGATCCCGCCTGGCGGCTGTGCCCCTTCTGCGAGGCCGAGACGGGGGCGGCATCGCCCTCGTCCAGCGGCCGCCGTCGCAGGCGCGGCACCACGACGTCCGAGGACGCCGTGGCCGAAGCGCCGCCGCGCTCTTCACGCTGACCACGACCCAAACGGAGTTCTCTTTCATGGACCGGACCCTGATCCTGGTGAAGCCGGACGCCTTCGCGCGGAGCCTCACCGGCGAGATCGTCGCCCGCTTCGAGCGCAAGGGCCTGCGGATCGCCGCCCTGCGCCACATGACGCTCGATCGCCAGATGGCGGAGCTGCACTATGCCGAGCATCAGGGCAAGCCGTTCTTCGAAGAGCTGGTCTCGTTCATCACCTCCGGGCCGCTGGTCGCGCTGGTGCTCGAGGGGCAGGACGCCGTGAAGTCCGCGCGCCAGGTGATCGGTGCGACCAACCCGCTGGAGGCGGCGCCGGGCTCGATCCGCGGCGACTTCGCGATCGAGGTCGGCCAGAACCTGGTCCACGGGTCCGACTCGACCGAGTCGGCCGAGCGCGAGGCGGACCTGTTCTTCCCGCCGGCCTGATCCTTGCGTCCGCGTCGCCGCAGCGGCGCGCGATCCTCGCGCAGGTGGGCATGCCGTTCACGGTGCAGCCCACCGGCGTGGAGGAGCTGACGGCCGGCGAGCCGCGGGCGGTGGCGGTCGAGAACGCGCGCCGCAAGGCGCTGGCGGTGTGCATTTCCCACCCACCCGATCTCGTACTCGGCGCCGACACCCTGGTGGCGGTCGACGGGGAGATCCTCGGCAAGCCGCGCGACGCCGCCCAGGCGGTCGACTACGTCGGCCGCCTCGCGGGCCGGGCGCACCAGGTCGTCGGCGGGATCGCGCTCGCCCGCGACGGCGCGGTGATCGCCGATGCGGTCGAGGTCACCGAGGTCGTCTTCCGCGCGCTGACGGCCGCCGAGGTCGAGGCGTACGTCGCGATGGGCGAGTGGGAGGGCCGCGCCGGCGGCTACGCCATCCAGGGCGCGGGCGCCGCGCTCGTCCGGAGCATCGCCGGGGACTACCTGAACGTCGTCGGACTGCCGCTCGCGCGACTGCTCGATCTGCTGCCTGACCGAAGTCTGCAGGAGATTTTCTCGACGTAACGTCGCCGAAGGCAATTCGCGAGGAACGAGCAGATTGCCTGGCAGGCGAAACCTTCCAATACACTCACGAGCCCGCGCCCCTCCGGGGCGCCCCTCCCCATGGGCTTCTTCTCCTACCTCACCGGTTTCGGCGGCCGCGACATGGCCGTGGACCTCGGCACCGCCAACACGCTCGTCTACGTGCGCGGCCGCGGCATCGTGCTGTCCGAGCCGTCGGTGGTCGCGATCGACTCGCGCACGGGCGAGGTGCACGCGGTCGGGATCGAAGCGAAGCGGATGCTCGGCCGCACGCCCGGGACGATCTCCGCGATCCGGCCGCTGAAAGACGGCGTGATCGCCGACTTCGACGTCACCGAGGAGATGCTGCGCCACTTCATCCAGAAGGTGCACCAGAACCGCTGGGCGCACCCCCGGGTCGTGGTCTGCGTGCCCTCGGGCGTGACCGGTGTCGAGAAGCGCGCGGTCGAGGAGGCGTGCCTGTCGGCCGGCGCGCGCCAGGCGTACCTGATCGAGGAGCCGATGGCCGCCGCGATC
>DATHJG010000105.1:0-2001 GCA_035489875.1 Solirubrobacteraceae bacterium
GGGCTGCACACCGGCGACGACACCAAGCGGGCCATCGCGAATGCGCTCGGACGCGCCGTCGAGTCCCTGTGGCCGGAGCCCGGTCATGACGCAGAAGTTTCCGCCCTGCCCACCCCTCCCCGCACTCAGCGTGGGGACGACCTGAAGGACGCCGCGTGAGCCCGGAGACCCGCAACCAGGCTGTCGAGCGGCTGATGAACGCGCAGGCGCTCAACGCCCGCCAGCGCCGCTCCCTCCACAACGAGACGCCCGAACACGACAGCGTCCTCGAACACCTTGCGCTCGCGTTCGCCCTCGTCGTCATCCCATCCCATCAGGAAAGGAACGGAGACCTTGAAGTACCTGGCGAGCTTGAACTTCTGCCCGTCGGGGATCGGGGTCGCGGCGGTCCGCCAGCGATACAGCGTGGACTGGTCGACGCCGCAATGAGCGGCCACTTCGACGGGCTTGACGCCGTCGCGCTGGATCAGGTGGGCGATCCGGTTGAGGGGCAGTACCTCTTGCATGCCACGCAAGATACACCATGCATGCGTACTACGCAAGGGCGTCATGCAATGCACGTTGCGCAAGCGCAAGATGCGTGCGCGGCGTACCTTCACGCCATGCCAGGCGAGAAGGACTCCATGCTCTACTGGCTGGCGAAGGTCACCAAGGACGCGCGCGAGCGCGCCAGCCGCAAGCTCGTCCACGTCGGCGCATCAGCCGACATGGACCAGTCGAGCGTCTCGCGGTTCGAGAAGGCGGCCGCCTGGCCACGCGACCCGGACCGCCTAGTCCGCGCCTACGCGCACGACCTCGACAGCGACTCGATCGAGCTATGGGAGGAGGCCGTGCGCCAGTGGCGCGCGTCGCTCAGCAGCGATGAGCAGAGAATCGCGGCGCAGGCGGATCTGGAGCAGCTTCTCGAAGAGCAGGCAGGCCGGCGGCGCGACGAGCAGCAGCGACGGCGCGGCAAAGGCGGGGGCGCTCAGGGTGCAGGGGGTGGACAGCCGTGATCGCTTCCGTCGCAGCATCCGCGATCACGCGGAAGAACTCCTCGGTCTGCTGCTCAACGATCGGTTCGGCTGGCGCTTCGATGAGCCGCAGTTCCGGCATCCCTACTCCCTACCGATTGGGGGGTGTCCTGGTGGCCGCCCCTCCCCAGAACGGCGGGCCCACCAACGAGCGGATGCGCCGGAGATTAGTGCCGAATCGCACGCTTGTGAATAGTAAGCCGAACGACCGTGAGCGCCGGGCGTCTACGGCCTTCTACCGATTCTCGCGAGGTGCAGCGGTTCTAAAGACGCTCGTACGTTCGTCCAGGTTGATCGCTCGATTCAATACACCACCTTTCCGTACGGGAAAGTCAGATTTCGCACAGGCCCGTAGGTTCCGTGCGTGCGCATGGCGGAGCGTCTCGGAGCGGCATGCCGTGACGCGCGCGAGCACGCCGGGGTCCGCCAGATCGACGTGCAGCTCGAAGCCGGGCTCAAGTCCGAGGGCACGATCAGCAAGTTCGAGGCTGGGACGGGTGGGTGGTCGCTCGCGGATCGGATCGTTGATGCGTACGCCGCGCTCGTCGGCGTCGGGTCCGACGACCTGTGGCGTGCCGCACTCGACCGCGAGGAGTAGCGCATGACGACGTCGCTGCGACTAGCGCTGTGGGCGGTGGCGGCGTCGCTCGCACTCGCGGGCTGTGCCAGCGACGGGGATAGTGACCCGGACCCGCCGGACCCGCCGGCCGCAGTGGAGGCGCCGGAGCAGCCGGCGCTGAGCTACCCGCAGATAGTCGACGCCGGGGTGAGTGTCCTGTCGGTGGTCGGACACGTTGATCCCCGCGCGGACACGCTCACGATAGGCGGCGAGCCAATCACGATCGCCGAGGACGGGATGTTCGAGGCGGAGGTGCCCATCAACGACGGCGCCAACGCGATACCGGTGAGGGTCGCGTTCGATGACGACACGCTAGCCGACCAGAAAGATTTGATCGTGGTGAGTGTCGGTGGCGAGGAGCCGGCCGCC
>DATHJG010000106.1:0-5014 GCA_035489875.1 Solirubrobacteraceae bacterium
GCGCACCTGGACTGGCTCGAGCGCGACCTGCGCAAGGCCCGGAGGCCCGCGATCGTGATGGTCCACTACCCGATGGGCGGCGACGCGTTCTACGTCGGGAACCAGGACCGGTTCTGGGCGGCGATCGAGCGCTTCGACGTCCGCGCGGTGATCGCGGGGCACGTACACCGCGAGGAGGTCGCGCGGATGAACGGCCTCCACGTCGTGACGCTGCCCGGGATCCTCAACGTCGCCGCCTACCACTGGGTCGCGCCGACGCCGGGGCTCGCGGCGCTGACGATCACGCGGGCGCAGCGGAACGCAGCCGGCGCGTGGGCGGTCACGCCGGTCGCCGAGGTCCCGCTCGCCGGCGACGGCCCCGGCAGCGCGCTGCGGCCGCGGCGGGTGCGGGTGACGGACGAGGCGGCGGTCGAGGTGGAGCTGCCGCCGCGCGCGCCGGCCGCGTCGGCGCGGGCCCGCGTGTGGCCCGAGGCGCTGTATGGCGGCGGCTCGGCGGCCGGCTGGATGCCGCTCGCGCAGGACGGCCGCCGCTGGTCGGGCACGCTCCCGACGACCGGCCTCGCGCCCGGCCGCCACAAGGTCCAGGTCCAGGTCGCCGACGCGACGGGCGCCCTCTGGGAGTCGCATGACCGGTTCGAGCTGCCGGGCGACGGGGCGCTCCGGCTCGCGTGGGAGCGCGACCTGGGCGCGCCGATCCAGGCGGGCGTGGCGGCGCTCGGCGGCTCAGCGCTGGTCGCGGCGACCGTCGCGGGCCGCGTCGTCGTGCTCGACGTCGGGCGCCGGGGCGCACCGTGGGCGGGCGACGCGCACGCGGGCCAAGGCGACGAGCGGGCCGGCCGGGCCGGCGACGAGCACGCGGGCGACGGCGACGAGCCGGCCGGCCGGGGCGGCGGCGGCTCGCCGCGTGTCCGGTGGTCGGTCGACGTCGGCGGCGCCGTGTTCGGGACCCCGCTCGTCGACCCGGACGGGCGGCTCGTCGTGGTCGGCACGGCCGGGGGGCGGATCGTCGCGTTGCGGGCGAGCGACGGGCGCGTCGCGTGGCGCTTCGCGACCGCGCAGCCCGCGCTCGGCGCGGCGACCTGGACCGGCGCGATCCCGCAGGCCCCGCATGGCGCCGTGCTCGTGCCCGCCGGGCGGACGCTGTACGCGCTCGACGCCGACGACGGCGGGCTGCTGTGGCAGGCCGCGACCGGCGGCATCGTCGCCGGGCGACCGGCCGCGACCGCGACGACTGCCGTCGTCGGGTCGGGCGACGGCCGCGCGCACGCGTTCGACCTCGCCACCGGCCAGCCGCGCTGGCAGGTCGTCCTCAGCGCCCGCGAAAGCCCGTACCGGACCCTGATCTACGGCCCGTGGTGGACGCAGGCGACCACGCTGCCGGGCGACCGCGTCGTGCTCTCCACCGTGAGCGCCGCGTGGGCGCTCGACGGCGCGACCGGCGCGCAGGCCTGGCGCATCAACGGCGGCTGGATCTACCACCAGCCGCTGCTGCTCGACGACCGCGTCGTGCTCGCCTCGGAGCGCGGCGACGTCGTCGCCGTGCGGCCGGACACGGGCGCCGAGCTGTGGCGCACGACGATGCCCGAGCGGGTGCTCGGCGGCTCGCCGACACGCTGGGGCGACCGGCTCGCGGTCGGCGGCGTGAACGGGCTCGTCGCCACGTTCGACCCCGCGACGGGCGCGGCGCGCGGCAGCTTCCACGCCGGTGTCGAGTACGTCCACAGCGGCCTGGCGGCGGCCGGGGAGGTGCTCGCGATCGGGAGCCAGGACGGCGTGCTCCGCGCGCTCGCGGTGGGCTGAGCGCTCAGCGGGTGTGCGGCGCGTAGCGGTGGTGCAGCATGAGCGCGTTGCCGTCCGGATCGTGGAAGTTGGCCATGTGGCAGACGCCGCTGTCGATCGTGTCGGCGGCGAAGGCGACGCCGCGCGACTCGAGCTCGGCGCGGGCGGCCGCGACGTCGTCGACGTGGAGCGCGATCGGGACCTTGTTGGCCTGGAACGCGATGCCCAGCCGCTCGGACGGGATCACCGCGATCGTGACGCCGCCGGTCTCGAACTCGGCGCCGACGGCCTCGTGGCCGGGGCGCTGCCACGTGCTCGAGTTCTCCAGTCCCAGCACGTTGCCGTAGAAGTCCACCGCCGCGTCGAAGTCGCTGGTCGGCATCGAGACGAAGTCGACGCCGGTGACGATGGAGGTCGAGGTGCTCATGGGTGTGCTGACTCCTGGTTCGTGGGCTACGGGTGGGGTGGTCAGGCGAGCTGCTCGGCGAGGCGCTCGAACGCGCTCGCCAAGCCGCCCTCGGCGCGCGCGCGGAGTGCGTCGCTCGCGTGGATCGTGGACTGGAACGTCATCTCGGTGCGGCCGTCGCCGAGGTCGGTGAACGTGACGGTGGCGCCCGCGCGCTCGTCGTCCCCGCCGTGCGGGGGCGGGCCGAACGACAGCCGCTCGGGCTCGACCACCTCCCGATACACCGCGTCGAGCGGCAGCTCGCTGCCGTCGGCGTCGGAGATCGAGTTCAGGCGGAACGCGCCGCCCGGCCGGACGTCCAGCGTCACCGACGACACCGGGGTGCTCCAGCCGCGCTTGCCCCACCATTGCGCGATCCGCTCGGGCTCGGTCCACGCCTTCCAGACCAGCTCGCGCGGCGCGTCGTAGACGCGCGTGATCGTGATCAGCTGCGCGGTGGCCTCGGTCATCCGCGGGGTCCCTCCTGGGCCGCGCGCAGGTGATCGCCGAGGCGATCGAAGCCTTCCTCCCAGAAGCCGCGGTACTCCCCGAGCCAGTCCGCGGCCTCCTTGAGCGCCTCGCCCTGCAGCCGCGACGGCCGCAGCTGTGCGCTGCGGCCGCGCGCGATCAGGCCGGCTCGCTCCAGCACCTTCAGGTGCTTGGAGACCGCCTGCAGGGTGATCGGGAACGGCTCCGCCAGCTGGTTCACGGTCGCCTCGCCCTCAGCGAGCTGGGCGAGGATCGCCCGGCGCGTCGGGTCGGCGAGCGCCGCGAACGTCGTGCTGAGTTGATCGACCGCCACCGCGCTGTTCATCTACCTGGTTGATAAACCATGCGGTTGATCGTACTGCCCACCGCGCCGCTGTCAAGGTCGTCGCCTCGACGGCGGCGCGGCGTCGCTGCTAGTTGCCGCTCTCGGAGTCCGACTCGACGACGACGAGCTTGTCGGCGTCGTCCAAGCGGACGTCGACGGTCCTGCCGTCGGGCTTCGTGACCTCGACCTCCCAGGTCGCGCCGTTCTCGCCGTCGCGCTCGACCGCGTTGGCGGTGCCGCCGCCCGTGATCGCGAGCGCGGCCTCGCGGGCGCGGTCGGCGCCGGCGCCGGTCGCCTGGCGGTCGCCGTCGTCCCCGGGGTCGCCTCCCCCGGAGACCGCGATCGCGGTGCCGGCGCCGGCCGCGGCGAGCACCGTGGTGGCGGCCGCGACGACGACGAGCTTGCGTGTGCGCTTCATGAGCGTGCCCCTTTCGTCGGTGTGCTGCGGATCAGCGTCCCGTCGGTGGATGAGGCGACGATGAAGCGGGCAGGACGATCTCCACGCGGGCGCCCGGGTCGGCTCCGCTCGCGGTCGCGGAGCCGCCGTGGGCGCGGGCGATCGCGTCGACGATCGCGAGCCCGAGGCCGGCGCCGCCGCCGCTGCGGCCCGCGTCGGGCCGCGCGAAGCGCTCGAACGCGCGGTCGGCGAAGCCGGGCGGGAAGCCGGGGCCGTGGTCGCGCACCGCGATGCGGACCGTGCCCGCGCCGTCGGCGGCGCTCAGGTCGATGCTGCCGCCGCCGTGCGTCAGCGCGTTGTCGACGAGGTTGCCGACGGCGCGCCCGAGCGCGCGCCGGTCCGCGCTGACGGTCAGCCCGGGCGGCACGTCGACGCGGAGCACGCCATCGGCGCCGGCGCCGGACGCCGGCGCGCCGTCGGTGCGGACCTCCCGCCCCGCGTCGACGGCGCGCCGCCGCGCGACGTCGGCGAGCAGCTCCCCCACGTCGAGCGGCTCGGGCGCGATCGGCAGCTCGCCCTCGTCGGCGCGCGCGAGCACGAGCAGGTCCTCGGCGAGCGCGACGAGCCGGTCGGACTCCTCGCGCGCGGAGCCGAGCGCCGCGCGTAGCTCGTCCGGGCTGCGCTCGCGCTGGAGCGCGACGTCGAGCTCGCTCTTGAGCGTCGTGAGCGGCGTGCGCAGCTCGTGGCTCGCGTCGGCGATGAAGCGGCGCTCGCGCGCGACCATCGCCTGCTCGGCCGCGCGCGCCCGCTCGAGCCGCGTGAGGCGCTGCGTGATCCCGGCGACCCGGTAGCCGGCGCCGGACGCGAGCAGCAGCGCGGCGCCGAAGCCCGCGGCCATCAGCTTCAGCAGCGTCGACAGCGCCTCCTGGCGGTCGTCGAGCGACGCGCCGACGACCACGACCTCCCGATCCGTCCCGGCCGGGACGGCCAGCAGCCGCGCCGGCTCGCCGTCGAGGGTGCCCTTCGCGCGCTCGAGGAACACCGGGCCCTGCTCGGCGCGGCCGACCTCGTCGCGCGACAGGTGCACGCGGGCGGCGCCGCGCGTGGCGTCGAGCACCTCGCCGCGCGCGGAGACGATCTGCGCGAAGCTCTCCTCGTTGTCGAGCAGCGCCGGAGAGCGTGCCTCCGCGTCGAGCTTGCCGCCGGACCGGCGCAGCGCCGCGACCTCCGCCGCGCGCGTCCGCAGCCCGGTGTCGACCGTGCGCGTGAGCTCCGCCTCGAAGCGCAGGTACACGAACGCCCCGACCCCGAGCAGGACGACGGCGAGCGCGCCCGCGAACGCCAGCGTCACCTGCCAGCGAACCGGCAGGCGCCTCACGGCGCGCCCGCGGCGCGCAGACGGTAGCCGATGCCGCGCACGGTCTCGATCGAGTCCACCCCGAACGGGCGGTCGATGCGGTCGCGCAGCGACTTGACGCCGACGTCGACGACGTTCGAGCGGTTCTCGTACTCCCCGTCCCACGCGTGCTCGAGCAGCTGGAAGCGGGAGAGCGCGACGCCCGGATGGCGCATGAACGCC
>DATHJG010000107.1:0-2404 GCA_035489875.1 Solirubrobacteraceae bacterium
ACGCTCGTCGAGCCGGCGTCGGTGCCGCTGGAGCGGGTGCTGGGCGCCGAGCTGGGCGCGGTCTACCGCGACATCCACGCCGACCACGGCGTGCAACTGCTGCTCGGGACGGACGTCGAGTCGTTCGAGGGCTCCGCGGCAGTCGAGCGCGTCCGTACCAGCGACGGGCGCATGCTGGAGTGCGACTTCGTGGTCGTCGGCGTCGGGGTCGGGCCGCGGTCCCAGCTCGCGACCGCCGCCGGCCTCGCGGTGGACGACGGGATCCTGGTCGACGAGCACCTGCAGACGATCGTGCCCGGCGTGTTCGCCGCCGGCGACGTTGCCAACGCCTGGCATCCGTTCTACGGCGAGCGGATCCGCGTCGAGCACTGGGCGAACGCGCTGAACCAGGGCCCGGCGGCGGCCCGCAACATGCTCGACCGGCGGGAGCGCTACGACACGATCCCGTACTTCTTCTCCGACCAGTACGACGTCGGCATGGAGTACGCGGGCTTCGCGCGCGAGTGGGACCGCGTCGTCTTCCGCGGCGATCCCGCGACCCGGGAGTTCATGGCGTTCTGGCTGGTCGGGGATCGCGTGGTCGCCGGCATGAACGTGAATGTCTGGGACGTGACCGACCACATCCAGCGGCTCATCCGCGCCCGCGTGGCCGTCGACGCCGGCCGCCTCGCGGACCCCGACATCCCGCTCGAGACGCTCGTACCGGAGTAGGCTCGGAGATCCACCACGCGTAAGGAGCAGCCATGACTTTCCGAGTGGGAGACCGTGTCGTCGCCGAGACCGAGTCCACGGAGCGACGGCCCAGGGCAGGCACCGTCCGCGAGGTCCTCCGTGAGGCTCCCGCGCGCTATCGGATCCGGTGGGACGACGGGCACGAGTCGACGTACACGCCGTCGGCGGGCGCGCTCCACGCCGAGCGCGGCGGCGCAGGGGAGGCGGGGCTCAGCGGGGCGGCGTGAGCGGCCGGTCCGCCCGCTTCGCCGTGACGACCGTGACCGGGAAGCCGAGGTGCTGCACGCGCGCGGGCAGGTCGATGTGCAACCAGTGCGAGACGCGCGCTGGGAGCGTCGAGACGATCACCTCGTCGTAGCGTCCGCTCGCGAGGACCCCTGCCACGGCGTGGAACGGGTCGGTCTCGCCGAGGAGACCCTCGACACGGCCCCCGGCCGCCTCCTCCAGAAGGGGGATCGCCAGCTCCAGGGTGATCGCCGCCTCCTCCGTGTCGGCGTCCCAGAGCGGTCGCGGCACCAGCAGCGTGAAGTGGCAGGGGCCTTCGCCTCGGCGGGTCCGCACCTGGTCGAGCAGCGCCGGCGTCGCGGCCGTGCGGTGGGCGACGATCAGGACGCTACGGGGCGCCGGTTCCTCCATCGCGCAGCCTCCTCGCTGGCCGGCCGGCCACATGACGGGCACAGCGGCGGGTTCGACGACACATCTTGGTACTACTCCTCGCCGCCGGGGAGGTCAAGGTGCCCGGCGGCGCTCGGCGCCCCGCGTTCATCGCCACAGCAACTCGCGCACGAGGGCGTCGGCCGCCTCGTTGTCGCGCCGGGGATGCCAGCGCCACCGAACCGCGGAGAAGCGGCTCGCGCCCGCCTGGATCTCGCGCACCAGCCGTGCGAGCTCGACGTCGGTGGGCGTCGCTCCCTGAACGGCCGCGATGGCAAGCCGGGAGTCGTTGCGGATCTCGAGCGGGTCCGCGCCGTGCGCTGCGGCCAGCTCGAGCCCGAGCAGGATCGCGCAATACTCGGCTTCCGCGGCGGTGGCGCGCCCGATCAGCGCTGCGTCGCGGTCGAGCAGCTCACCACCCGGCGCAAGCAGGACGGCGGCGATCGCCGCGGTCCCAGGATTGCCGCGGGAGCCCCCGTCGCACAGGAGCAGCGCCCAGCCTCCGCCGTCCGGCATCGCGAGCGGCTGGTCGGCCCGGCGCGACGCGCGGGCAAGCTGGCGACGCTCGCCGTCACGCAGCGTTCCGCCCTTGCGGCGCCGCGCCGAGGAGCGACCAATCATCACCGCAACCGCCGGTTCGGGTCTCGTGAGCGCTTCTTGGCGCCCGTGAGGAATCGGGGAAGCGGCACCGGAAGTCGGTTGAAGATCGTGCTCCCGTAGCTGCGGTCCTCGCGGCTGGGCCGCTCGTCGTCGTCGTGCGCGAGCGGCCGTACCCCTGCCAGCTTGTCCGTCTGATCGCCGGCAGGTCGCGGCGGTTCCGCGTGGTCGGAGTGCCGGTGGCGCCTCATGATGTGACCTCCCGAGTGCGAGTGGTCGGAACGACCGTACTGACCGCGTGCCCGCGTTCGTCGCCTCCGACCGCGCTCGCAGCATGACCGCGTCCACGGTCAATGTGAGCTGCGGTGCGCTGATCGACTAGTGGTTGCGCAGCGCGTCGACCAGCTCGCCCTTGCTCATC
>DATHJG010000108.1:0-2301 GCA_035489875.1 Solirubrobacteraceae bacterium
GTAATCGCAGCACCCATGATGTCCGCGCGGCGATCACTCGGAGCGGCGCTGCTGCTGCTGCTGCTCGCCGTCGGCGCCGCCGCGATCGCCTGCGCGCAGTGGACGCGTCCGATCGTCGAGGGGGACGAGGCGCTGCGCGCCGGTCAGTGGGACCAGGCGCTCGCGGCCTACGCGATCGCCGAGGCGCGCTTCGATCGTCTTCCCGCCGCGCGTCAGCTCCTGATGCGCGACTATGCCCGCGCCGTCGGCGCGCAGCTGTGGATCTACTACCATCTCGAGCGTTACGACGAGGTGCTCGACAAGGCGCAGCGTGCGCCGGACGCCGCCGATCCTCACTTCTGGTCCGGCCTCGCGTTCTACGCCAAGAGCCGCGGCGACGGCAAGCCCGAGGAGCAGTTCGACTGGCTGGGGCGCGCCGAAGGGGAGCTGCGCCGCGCCGTCGAAGCGACGCCGGCGGACTGGGACACGAAATACGATTTCGAGCTGGTGACGCGGCTCGCCGCTGCCCTGCGTAAGCGGCCACGCACGCCCCCGAACGAGCTCATGCAACTCCTGCGTCCGGAGCCCCGTGCCGGCGCCAGGCCGGTCCGGCGCATCGGATGATCACGGCGCCGCGATGACGTTCCTCCGCCCGGATCTTGCGCTGTGGGCGCTGCTCGTGCCGTTGATCGTCGCCTGCTGGATGGTCCATCGCGCCTTCCGTGACCGGTTCGGCCGGCGCTTCGCCGTCGCGCCGCGGTTCGCCGCGCTCTCGCGGCGGTCGACCCGCGGGCGCGACGCCGCGGTGCTCCTCGCCGGCGGGCTGACCGCCGCCGCGCTGGTCCTGGCGCTGGTCCGTCCGCAGGCCACGGTGACCAGCCGTCTGCCCGACTACGAACGCCAGGATCTCATCATCATGCTGGATCGATCGGCCTCGATGAAAGCGCACGACATCGAGCCGTCGCGCTTCGCGCGCGCCACGCTCGAGATCCGCCATGTCATCCGCGAGAAGCCGGACGGGATCGACCGCGTCGCGCTCGTCGGCTTCGCCGACGCCGCGGTCGTGCTCTCCTACCTGACTGAAGATACCGACAGCCTTCTGTTCTACTTCGACGGGGTCGACGCGGATCCGAACCCGCTCTTCGGCACGAACATCGGCGCCGCGCTGACCAGCGCCATCGAGGTGGCGCGCAAGGACGATCGTCCGACCCGGAAGCTGTTCCTGCTGGTCTCCGACGGCGAGGATCACGGCGAAGAGCTCGAGCGGTCCCTGGCGGCGTCGCGTACGCAGGGTTACCAGGTGAACTGCATCGGCATCGGCACCGAGCGCGCAGTCCCGATCCCGGTGCGCAGCGGCGACGGCCAGGAGACGTTTCTGCGCGACGATAACGGCCGCGCGCTGCTCACCCGGTTCGAGGAGGGCGCGCTCCGCAACATCGCGGGAGCCACCGGCGGCCGCTACGTCCGATCCACCACCGGCGAAGAGCTCCAGCGCGCCATCGCCGACATCGTCGGCGGCGAGCGACGCGTGGTGGGATGGCGCACGTCGACCGAGCGCCGCGATCTCTATCCCGTCTTCCTGGCCGTCGCGGCGCTGAGCGGCGCGGCCCTGTGGGTACTGCTGTGATGGTCGGTGAGACGCGCGCGGCGGCGCCGGACTGGTCTGTCGACGAGGCGCGCGCGCTCATCGCCAGCCTCGAAGCGGAAATCGGCAAGGTCATCGTCGGCCAACAGGTGCTGATCCACCGGCTGCTGACCGGGCTCTTCGCCGCCATTCCCTACGCGAGCGCCGACAAGGGACCCTCGGTCGGCTGCGGGCACATCCTCCTCGAGGGGGTTCCCGGCGTGGCGAAAACGCTGACCGCGACGACCCTCGCCCGCGCGATCGCGGCGCGGTTCCAGCGGCTCCAGCTCACGCCGGACATGATGCCCGCCGATATCATCGGCACCCGAATCTACGAAGCGAAGAGCGCGACCTTCCGCGTCGAGCACGGTCCCGTGTTCACGAACATCCTCCTCGCCGACGAGATCAATCGCGCGCCCCCCAAGACGCAGAGCGCGCTTCTCGAAGCGATGCAGGAGCGGCAGGTGACGCTGGCCGAGAGCACCTTTCCGCTCGAGGATCCGTTCTGGGTGCTCGCCACCCAGAATCCGATCGAGCAGGAAGGGGTCTACGCGCTGCCCGAGGCGCAGCTCGATCGCTTCTCGATGATGCTGCGCGTCGGCTATCCGACCGCGGCGCAGGAACTGCAGATGCTGCGGGCCGATTTCACGAAGGTGCAGTTGACGCCGCGACTCACCCCGCGGCAGGTGGCCAGCATC
>DATHJG010000109.1:0-2071 GCA_035489875.1 Solirubrobacteraceae bacterium
GTGCGCGGCACGTGAGCGAGCGCCTGCAAAGCGGCATCCGCTCCCTCGGCTTCATGCGCCGCCTTGTGCCCGGCCGTCGTGGCGTTGATCTTCATCAGGCGCGCAAGCGGGTCCGGCTCCGCGCAAGGGAGCTTAATGAACAAGAACGTGATCCGATTGCCCAGGGCACCGTTACCGTCGTTGCCGCGCACGCTCACCGGCACCATCGATTTGAGGTCGACCGCTTCCTCACCGCGTTCAGCGAAGAAGCCGCGGAGACCGCCGGCGACCGCGGCCAGCAGCACGTCGTTGACCGTCGTGTTGTGGCGGTTCTTGATCCTCCGGAGGTCGTCGAGCGGCCGGCACAGGAGCGCGAGGTGGCGCGAGGGCGAGCTCGGGCGGTTCAGCACGCTGGCCGGCGCGACCGGCAGGATCGTGTGCGCCAATGCCCGACCGAGCCGCGTGAGCCCGCCGGGCGTCGCGAGCAGGCGCGCGGGAGATAGGGCCAGCCCGAGGCCGGCGCGCGCGACCTCGAGCTGCTGGCCGACGCGGTCGACCACGGCCTGCGCCAGCAGCGGGACCGGTGCCGGGGCGGGTCGCGTCTCGTACGGCGCCGGGGGCTCGCCCGGCGCGTCGGGCTCCGGGTCGAGCAGCGCGGTCCCGAGCTCGATCGCGGCCAGCCCGTCGACCATGCAGTGGTGCGCCTTCCCGACCATGGCGAAGCCGCCGTCGCGACGGTTCCGGGTGATCCACATCTCCCAGAGCGGCCGGTCGCGCGCGAGCGGACGCGACATGACCGCGTCGGCGACCTCGCCGACGTCGGAGGAGTCGGCGCGCCGCACGTGGCGCTCGATCCGGAAGTCGGGATCGTCGGCCCACACCGGATCGTGGACGCCGAGCGGCACCGACACCAGCCGCTGCCGATAGCGCGGCGCCACGCGGAGGCGAGCGGCGATGTGCTCCCGCAGCTCGTCGAAGCCGGGGGCCGGCCGCCTGTCGCCGCCGGCGAAGTGGGCGACCCAGCCGACGTGCATGTGCGCCGCGGGAGTCTCGATTTCGAGGAACGACGCGTCGAGGGGTGATAACCGGGTCGGCACCACGAGACCGCCACCGAGACTACCGCGGAAGTGCGGCCGCGCTCGAACGTCGTTGTCAGGCTGCGGTCTCCAGGAGCGCGTCGCGCAGCTCCGCGCACAGCGAGTTGACCGTCTTGATCACGGCCTTCGACCGAGCGGGTCGAGCTCGCCGAACGCGTCCTTGTATCCGGTCAGCAGGTTCTTGGCCGCGAGCTGCAGCAGGACGGTGTTGTCGCGCTCGAACGTGGTGAAGGCGTCGGTGAGCGCGACCTCGGTCGCGCTGATCGACGCGCCCGCGATGCTGATCCGTCCTTGGATGAGCGTGCCGAGCATCGTGACGAAGCGCTTGGCCGGGTCGGCGATCGGGCTCGTGTAGGTGCCATCGGGGCGACCTGCGCGTCGTGGAGCGGGTTCTCGCACGGCACGCGCACGTGGTCGAAGCAGATGCGCCCGTTGTCGACGCCGTCGAGGCCGAGCTTGGCGCCGCAGTCCTCGATCCGGACGCCCGGCAGCGGCTCCCCGTCGTCGTCGCGCAGCGGCACGAGCACCGCGTGCACGCCGCGTGACTCGCCCCGCTGCTGTCCGGCTAGCGCGAACGGCAACGGCGACATTGACGGGAGGGCCCCGATCGGGGCGGCGCCCCCGCGCGCGACCCGCCGAGTGTCGTGAACGTCTCGTGATGCGAGACGTTCACGACACTCGGCCGGGTGGCGTAGGCGGCACCCCGGCTCCCTCCCCCTCAATGCCGCCGTTGACGTTCGCCGGTGTCGCCAAACGCTCCGCGTCCCCGGCCCCTCAACGCCCCAGCCGTTCACGACGGCCAGAATCAGCAGTTCAGATCGGGAGCGAGCAGAGGAACGCGGTGGCGTCGGCCTCGAGCGCGGCGACGTGACGCCAGGCGACGCGCGCGCCCACGCGGTAGGCGGACTGCAGCGCGTCGAGCGTCCGGTCGGCCCGGTGCTCGGCCCGGCCGAGCGCCTCGTAGATGCGCAGGTCCTCGACCTGCTCGGGACGGC
>DATHJG010000110.1:0-5228 GCA_035489875.1 Solirubrobacteraceae bacterium
AGCGCGTCGAGGCAGTCGAGCTCCCCGCCGGCGCGCACGGCGCCGATCGAGATGGTGAGCCGCACGGTCACGCCGTCGGCGGCGATCGGCGTGCCGGCGACCGCCCGCCGCAGCCGCTGCGCCCGGCGGTCGAGCTCCGCGTCGGAGCCGACGCCTCCGAGCAGCACGGCGAACTCCTCGCCGCCCCAGCGGGCCAGGCAGTCGGCGGTTCCCAGGCACGCCCGCAGCCGGCGCGACAGCTCCACGAGCACGGTGTCGCCCACCATGTGGCCATGGGCGTCGTTGACCTGCTTGAAGTGGTCGGCGTCGAGGAGCAGCAGTCCGCACCCGCGCGCGTCGTCGCGCAGCGCCTCCGCGACGATCTCCGCGAAGTGGCGGCGGTTGAACGCGCCGGTGAGCTCGTCGGTCCGCGCCCGCAGCTCGGCCGCGGCGCGGGCGCGCCGGAGCGCGTCCTCGAGCCGCCGCCGTTCGGTGATGTCGCGCGTGACGCCGTCGTAGAACAGGTTCCCGTCCGGCTCGCGCCGCGGGCGCAGGCGCTCGAGCACGATCCGCTCCACGCCGTCGAGCCCGATCACGCGGTACTCGAGCTCGATCGGCTCGCCGTCCGGCAGCCGGTCGAACGCCGCCCACCAGCGCTCGCGATCGTCCGGGTGGACGAGCGACTCCCACGTGCGCTCGTCGACGGGACCGCCGGCGAGCGCGGCGCGGTTCGGGCCGCGGTAGACGGCGCGCGCGCTGCCGTCGGGCCGGACCTCGAGCGTGGAGAGGTGGTCGTCCATCGCCTCCACGACGCGCGACAGCGCCGCGTGCGCCTCGGCCAGCTCGGCCCGCATCCGCCGCCGCTCGGTCACGTCGGAGACGATCCCGTTGATCTCGACGGTCCCGTCCGCGCGCCGCCTGGCCGCGGCGCGGTCGTGCACCCAGCGGGTGATCCCGTCAGCGCCGATCAGGCGGTACTCGGCCTCGCCGTCCTCGCCGGCCGCGAGCGCGCGGTTGAACGCCTCGTAGGCGAGGCGGTCCTCGGGGTGGACGGCCGCATCCCAGTTCTCCATCTCGGCGTCGGGCTCGGCCCCGCCCAGCAGGCGGTCCGCCCCGGGTCCCTGGAGTAGCTCCTGCATGCGCCCGTCGGGGAACGCGAGCGTCAGGTAGACGTGCTCGCCGACCACGTCGAGCAGGCGCGCGAACCGGTCGCTCGCCTCCGCCAGGCGCGCGTCGGCCTCCGCGTGCACGGTGACGTCCGACGTGATGCCCTGGACCAGCGTCCTGCCGTCGGGCGTGCGACGCGGCCGCGCGCGATCGCGCAGCGTGCGGGTGACGCCGTCGAGCCCGATCAGCCGGTAGGTGACCTCCGCGTCCTCGCCGCTCAGCAGCCGGCGGTTGAACCGCTCGTAGTCGGCGAGGTCGTCGGGATGGATCTGGGACTCCCACAGCACGCCGTCGGGCGCGTCGCCGCCGCGGACGCGCGCGAACGTCGGCCAGGACGCGTGGTCGACGTAGTGCCCGTCGGGTGTGATCTCCCCCGCGTACGCGAGCTCCTCGAACAGGTCGTGGATGGCCGCGGGATCGGCGTCGCCGGACCCGTCGTGCGGATCGCTGCCGGCGGGAGGTGGGAGCGAGGCGGTCACGCGGGCTCACTGGTCGGTATCGGCACCCGCCGGAGGCGCTTGAGCATGCCCAGGGCCGCCTCGTCCATCGTCTGACGCGCGCGTGTGCGCTAGCTTCCGCGGCCGTGATGCACGCAGCCGAGCTGCACCTCCCGGGGCAGATCGCGATCGCCGGCGGCTGTAGCGGCGAGCTGGGCGCGGTGGCCGCGCGGCTGGGGATGCGGCGGCCG
Source organism: Solirubrobacteraceae bacterium (assembly GCA_035489875.1). Classification (GTDB taxonomy): domain Bacteria; phylum Actinomycetota; class Thermoleophilia; order Solirubrobacterales; family Solirubrobacteraceae; genus DASQMT01. The sequence continues at coordinate 1,835 of DATHJG010000110.1, forward strand.
ATGCTCGTCACCGACCCGTACATGGCCGAGCACGGCCCGGTGCCGGCGTTCGCGGACGCGCTCGGTGCGCCGGTGTTCGCCGGCGTGCAGCCCGATCCGACGACCGGCAACGTCGCCGCCGGGCTCGCGGCGCTGGCCGAGCACGAGTGCGACGGCGTGGTCGGAGTCGGGGGCGGCTCGTCGCTCGACACCGCCAAGGCCGTGGCGGTGATGGCGCGCAACGCCGGCACGATCGCCGACTACGCCGGCTACGGCCGGATCCCGCGCGCCGGGCTCCCGCTGATCGGCGTCCCCACGACCGCCGGCACGGGCTCGGAGGTGACGCGCGTGACGGTGATCACCGACACCGAGCGGCAGGTGAAGATGATGCTGCTCGACGACCACCTGCTGTGCGACGCGGCGCTCGTCGACTACGAGCTGACGCTGTCGTGCCCGCGCGAGCTGACCGCGTTCGTCGGCGTCGACTCGCTCACGCACGCGATCGAGTCGTACGTGTCCGCGAAGGCGAGCCCGGTGACCGACGACTGGGCGCTGCGCGCCGCGGCGCTGATCGGCGCCCACCTGCGGCGCGCGTGGCGGGAGCCCGGCGACCGCGACGCGCGTGCGGCGCTCGCGCTCGGCGCGACGCTGGCGGGGATGGCGTTCTCCAACGCGTCGGTGGCGCTGGTGCACGGGATGAGCCGGCCGATCGGCGCGCACTTCCACGTGCCGCACGGCCTGAGCAACGCGGTGCTGCTGCCCGAGGTGACGCGCTGGAGCCTGGACGGCGCGCCCGAGCGCTACGCGCGCATCGCCGCGGCGCTGGGCGTCGAGGATCTCGTGGCCGCGCTGCAGCAGCTCAACGACGACCTCGAGATCCCGCGCCTCGCGACGCTCGCCGAGCGCGAGCGCTTCGACGCGGTCAAGGCGGACATGGCGGACGCCGCGCTCGCGAGCGGCAGCCCGGCCTTCAACCCGCGCGTGCCGGACGCCGGCGAGATCGTCGCGCTGTACGAGCGCGTGTACGCGACGTAGCCCGCGCGCCGCCGCGGCACCTCGGCCCGAGCGGTCACGGCGTCATCGCCGCCGCGATCTCCTCGTGCAGGCGGGCGAGCGCGGCGGCCGCCGTGGCGGCGTCCGCGCCCTCGACGACGACCTCGAGGTAGGCCTTGAGCTTGGGCTCGGTGCCGCTGGGGCGGATCACGACGCGGGCGCTCTCGGCGCGTAGGATCAGCACGTCCGAGGGCGGCAGGCCGCCCGCGCCGTCGCGCAGGTCCTCGACCGCGGTCACCGGGCGGCCGAGCAACGTGGCCGGCGGCGCGGCGCGCAGCGCCGCCATGATCCGCTCGCGCCGCTCGCCGCCGGCCGCGCCGTCGAGCTCGACGGTCACCTGCCCGGTGGCGTGGCGCCCGTAGCGGGCGGCGATGTCGTCCAGGCGGTCGGCCAGCGTGCGGCCGGCGCGCTTCTCCTGCGCCGCGAGCTGGGCCATGACGAGCGTCGCCGAGATCCCGTCCTTGTCGCGCACGACGTCGGAGACCGCGTAGCCGAGCGCCTCCTCGTAGCCCAGCAGCAGGCGGTGCTCCGGCGCCTCCGCGACCGCGCGCATGATCCACTTGAAGCCGGTGAGCGTCTCCGCGTACCGGGCGCCCGTCGCCGCGGCCATCCGCCCCAGCAGCGTCGAGGAGGCGATCGTGGCGACGAGCAGCGCGCGCTCCGGATGCGGTGCGCGCTCGAGCAGGAAGTCGGCCAGCAGCGCGCCGGTCTCGTCGCCGTGCAGCCGGCGCCAGCCGTCGCCGTCGGGGATCGCCACCGCGAGGCGATCGGCGTCCGGGTCGTTGGCGAGCACGACGTCGGCTCCCTCCCGCTCGGCGGCCGCGATCGCCAGGTCGAGCACGCCCGGCTCCTCCGGGTTGGGGCGGCGCGCCGTCGGGAAGTCGGGATCGGGCGCGGCCTGCTCGGGGACGACGTACGGCGCCGGGAAGCCCGCGCGGGCGAGCGCCTCCAGGCAGAGGGCGGCGCCGACGCCGTGCAGCGGGGTGTAGACGATGCGCAGGTCGCGCGCGTCCGTCGCGGGGAGCTCCGCGAGGACGGCGTCGAGGTACGCGTCCGCGAGCTCCTCGCCGAGCCGCTCCCCGCCGTCGCCCCGGGGCACCGCGGCGAGCGGGCCGACCGCGTCGATCGCGGCGGCGATGCGCTCGTCGGCCGGCGGGGAGATCTGGGCGCCGTCGCCGAGGTAGACCTTGTAGCCGTTGTCGTCCGCCGGGTTGTGGCTCGCGGTGACCATCACGCCGGCGGCGCAGCCGAGGTGGCGCACCGAGAACGCCAGCAGCGGCGTCGGCGAGCACGGCGGCAGCCGGCGGGTGCGCAGCCCGGCGCCGGAGAACACGGCGGCCGCCTCGGCGGCGAAGCGCGCCGACCCGTGGCGCGCGTCGTGGCCGATCACGATGCCCGCCTCCGCAGCGCCGGGGACGGCGTCGAGCAGGTAGGCGGCGAGCCCGGCGCTCGCCCGGCGCACGGTCGCGACGTTCATGCGCGACGGCCCCGCGCCGAGCCGCCCGCGCAGGCCGGCCGTCCCGAAGCTCAGCCCGTGCGCGAAGCGCTCGCGCAGCTCGTCGTCGGCCCCGCGCTCCAGCAGCTCGCGCAGCTCGGCCTGCGCCTCGGGGTCCGGGTCGTCGGCGATCCAGCGCTCGACGCGCGCGCGCAGGCCGCCCATCTGGTCGGGGATGTCCTCAGCCGTCCGTGCGCACACGGGCCGCCTCCTCCGCGAACGCCGCGATCAGGGGGTGCAGCGGCGCGCCGGAGAGCGCGCCGATCTGCGGCTGGAACAGCGTCGCGACGAAGAACGGGTGGTCGGGCAGCTCGATCCCCTCCACGCCGGCGTCGGCCGCGTGTGCGGAGACGACCACGCCGGCGGCTTCCAGGCGCTCGACGAAGCCGCCGGCCAGGCCGTAGCTGCACCAGTGGAAGCCGGTGAACGGCGCGGTGCCGCAGATCGCCGCGAGCCGGGTGCCCGGCACGCACGTGACCTCGCGCTCCTCGCCGATCAAGCTGCAGGCGAGCGGCGCGACGACCGCCGCCTCCGCCTCCGGCGCGACCTCGGCGTGCGCCGCGTCCGCGATCCCGGCCATCCGTCGTGCGAGCGCGAGCACCGCGTACTGGAAGCCGCCGCACGTGCCGAGCAGCGGCGTCCCGGAGTCCAGCGCCCATTCGATCGCCGCCAGCGCGGCGTCGTCGTCGCGGTAGGGCGTGCCGGGGAGCATCCACACGCCGTCGAACGCCTCCAGCGCCCGGGCCTGCGGCGTGTCGGTGCCGACCCAGTCCGCCTCGACGCCGGGCGGGAGCTGCGCGACGGCCGCCTCCAGCGCGCGCTGGGTCACGTATCCGAGGTCCTTGTCGCCCAGCAGCGCGATCCGGG
>DATHJG010000111.1:0-2802 GCA_035489875.1 Solirubrobacteraceae bacterium
CGGCGATCGTCGCGCTGTTGGTGGTCGGCTCCTTCGTGGACCCGTCGTTCCTTACCTCGTCGAACCTGACCAACGTCATGCAGCAGCAGACCGAGCTCGGTCTGCTCGTGCTCGCCGAGGCGCTGATCCTGATCACCGGGCGCTTCGACCTCTCGCTCGAGTCCACGATCGGGCTCGCCCCGGCGCTCGGCATCCTCGTGGTCACGGACTGGCTCGACATCGCACCGGGGTGGTCGGTGCCGGTCTGCCTCGCGGCCGGCCTGCTCGTCGGGGCGTTCAACGGCCTGCTGATCGTGCGGTTCAAGCTCAGCGCGTTCGTCGTCACGCTCGGCATGCTGATCGTCCTGCGCGGGCTGCAGGTCGGCTTCACCGGAGGCAAGAGCCTGTTCGAGCTGCCGCAGACCTTCGACTACCTGGGCTCCGCGGAATGGCTCGCGGTCCCGGCCTCGATCTGGGTCACCGGCATCGCCTACGCGGTCGCGATCGTCGCGCTCGGCTACTTCCGTCAGGGCCGCGCGCTGTACGCGGTCGGCGGCAACACCGACGCGGCACGGGCGGCCGGCATCCGCACCGACCGCGTGGTCTGGCTGGTCTTCATGATCGGCGGCGTGCTCGCCGCCGTGGCGGGGATGCTCCTCGTCGGGCGGCTCGGCTCGGTGGCGGCGAACCAGGGCGATGGGATGATCTTCACCGTGTTCGCCGCGGCGGTCATCGGCGGGGTGAGCCTCGCCGGGGGCAAGGGCACGATCTTCGGGGCGCTCTGCGGCGTACTGGTGCTCGGGCTGATCCAGAACATCCTGCTGCTCGCCGGCGTCTCGGCGCAGTGGAACCAGGCGATCTACGGGGCCATCATCCTCCTGGCGCTCGTGCTCGCGCGACTCACCACCGGCAAGGCGCAGGACTGACCGTGGAACGAACGCTGCGTCCCGCCCGGCGTGCCACGCTCGCCACCGACGTCTACGAGACGATCAAGGGCCTGCTCATGGACCACGCGATCGCCCCGGGCGCCAAGATCAACATCGACGGACTCGCCCGCGAGCTCGACGTCTCCCCGACGCCGGTGCGGGAGGCGCTCGCCCGGCTCGAGTCCGATGGGCTGGTGCGCAAGCGTCCGCTCACCGGTTACACCGTGGCGCCGCTGCTCAGCCGCGAGGAGTTCGAGCACCTGTTCGAGATGCGCCTGCTGCTCGAGCCGGCGGCGGCGGCTCGAGCAGCACAGCGGGCGAGCGAGGCGCAGCGGGCGGTGATCGTCGCCGAGGCCGCGGCCGCCACGGCTCCCGGCGAGGAGGCCGGATATCGCGGCTTCGCGGAGTTCTCGGCGAAGGACGCGCGGTTCCACGACCTGATCGCGGAGGCGGCGGGCAACGAGATGCTGCACGACGCGATCACCCGGCTGCACTCCCACCTCCACCTCCACCGGCTCTACTTCCCGCGCCGGCAGGCCGAGGACACGCTCGACGAGCACGGCGCAATCGCACAGGCGATCGCCGGCGCCGACTCGCGCGCTGCCGGCAAGGCGATGCGGGAGCACCTCGTGCAGTCACGCCGGCGCCACGCGGGCGCGTTCTAGCCGAACGCGATCGCCTGCCAGCGGCCGATGTCCGCGGCCGGCAGGACGGACGGGAAGATCGCCGATCGGTCGACTTCGGCGCTGATCCGCTGGCCGCCGTCCTGATCGGCGCCGAAGCGCAGCTCGGCTGCCGCACAGCCGTTGATGCCCAGGTCGGGGAGATCGCCGCCGCCGATGCGCGCGCCGTCGACGTACACGTTCAGCTTGCCGTCGCGCCCGGCCGTTACGACGAGGTCGACGAACCGGCCGGTCGGGAGCACGGCGTCGGTGGTGACGCCGCGGCCGGAGGTGATGATGCGCACCTGGGCGGCCGGCGTCAGATCGATCAGGAAGCCGTCGCCGTCCCCGCCGCCGGGGATCTTCCAGTCCCACAACCGTCGGAAGCCACCGGTCGGGTTGACCTTGACCTCGGCTGCGAACGTCGCCTCGCGCAGGAAGCTCAGCGTCGTCTGCGCGGTGCGCAGGAACCGGCCGGCGTCGAGGCTCGCCGAGCTGCCGGTCGGACCCGTCGCCAGGTAGGTCGGCGTTCCCTGCCAGCTCGCGTTGCGGCCGAACGTGGACGAGTCGCGCACCGTGTCGCCCGTCGTCGGGTCCCACGCCACGAGCGGGCTCGCGGTCGGGATCGGGCACGGCGTCGGCGGCTCGAACCCCGGCGGGTCGAGGCCGATCTGGGCCTTGGACCCGGCCAGGTGGCGCGCCTGCGTGGCCGGCGTGCCCGTGACCGGCGCCCGCGTCAGCGACGCGGTCGGCGCGCTCGGCCGCTGCACGACGTACGCGCCGCCGCGCTCGGCGTGGAGCGTGACCGTGGCCGCGCTCGTCGCCGGCACGATCACGCGGCTCGGATGCCTGCCGTCGACCACCTCCACGTCCTCTCCCATCCACGGGTTGCGGACACGGATGTCGTGGTCGGAGCCGGATTCGATCGCGACCGTCGTGATCTCGCCGTCCTGGACCTGGACGTGGGCCTTCGATCGGTGCTGCAGGAACACCGTCCCCTCCGCGTCCCACCCGGGTGGCAGGGCCGGCGCGATCCGCAGCACCCCGTCGTAGTCCTGCACCAGCGCCTCGTTGATCGCGAGCGCCGTGACGCCCGCGTGCTCGTCGTATGGCTCCTCCAGCCTGCTCGTGTTCCACGCGGCCAGGCCGCTCGGGTAGACCTGGTAGCTGTTCGTCGAGGCCTTCAGCCGCGTGGCGACCTCCGTTGCCAGCCCGAGCCGCGCCGCGTGCACGGG
>DATHJG010000112.1:0-4136 GCA_035489875.1 Solirubrobacteraceae bacterium
GGCGACACCGACGGCAACGGCGTCGTCGACGACAGCGACGACTTCGACGGCGACGGCCACTCCAACGGCGACGAGAAGGCCGCCGGCACGAACCCGGACGACCCGGCCTCGTTCCCGGTCGCGGCGGACCAGCCGCCGGACGAGAACCCGGTCCCGCCGACGGACGACAACGGCGGCGACAACCCCGTGCGCACGCCGGACGAGGACGACACGCCCACCGACGAGGGCGACCAGCAGCCGACGCCGGACGAGCCGCCTGTCCAGCCGGAGGACGGCCCGAGCGAGAGCGGCCCCCTGGCGCCGGCCGCGGACGACACCGGCACCCCGCCGCCGCCGGCCCCGGCTCCCGAGGTGCCTGTGGAGGCGACGCCGAACCCGGTGGACCAGGCGCCCGCGCCCGCGGCCGCCCCGGCTGCCGATCACGCCCCGGCTGCCGACCAGCCTGCCCCGGCCGCCGACCAGCCTGCTCCCGCCGCCGCCGCGCCGGCGCCCGATCCGGCCCCGGCCCCGGCACCGGCCGTCGCTCCCCTGCCCCCGCCGCCGCCTCCGCCTCCGCCGCCTCCGCCCGCCGCCGCCGCTCCGGCCCCTGCTCCGGCTCCGGCCGCCGCCCCGGCCCCTGCGCCCGCTCCGCCCGCCGCCCCGGCTCCGCCCGCGGCGCCGGCCCCCGCGCCCGCCGAGTAATCGACGGGCGACCGCGTCGGACCCGTTCCGGCGCGGCTCAACCCGCGCAGCGCTCGAGCGCGCGCTCCAGCTCGCGCTCGAGCGTGGTCCCACGCCAGCCGTCGTCGAGCGCCGGCAGGTAGGGCGCGAAGCGGCGGTCGCCGCTCATCGCGGCCAGCCGGATCGCCGCCTCCTCGAGCGCGTGGCGGGTCCAGCGCGTCCCGCCCGGTTCGCCCGCGGCGAGCAGCGCCAGCGCCGGCTCGACCGCCCGCTCGTCGCCGCGCAGGGCGAGCCCGTGGACGGCCTCGATGCGCGCCTCGGGGTCCGTGTCCTCGAGGCGCGCGGCCAGTGCGTCGCGCAGCGCGGGCGAGTCCTGTGGGGCGAGCGCGCCGAGCGCGAACGTCGCCCAGTCGCGGATCGCGGGGTCGGGATCGGAGGACAGCTCGATCAGCGCGTTGGTCGCCAGCGGATTGCTGCGGCCCGCCAGCGCGGAGACGACGCCGTCGCGCACGCCCGAGTCCGGGTGCCGCCGCAGCCGCAGCAGCCACGACAGGCCCCAGGGCTCGCCCAGATGCCCGAACGCCTCGGCGATCACGGCGAGCACGCTCGGATGCCCCTCCCGCTCGCCCATCTCCTCCAGCAGGGCCGCCGACTCGGCCGGCAGCGTCCGGACCGGCGCGCCGAGCTGTCCGGCGACGTAGGCGGCGACGCTGCGCGCCCGCGGGTCGGGGTCGTCGGCCAGCGGCGCGAGCGCCTCGAGCACGTCGGGCGTGCCGCGCCAGCCGAGCGCGGCCAGGTGCGGCGCCCACTCGTCGCCGGAGTCCCACTCCGCGACGGCGTGCCGCACGAGCTCGTCGAGCGGCTCGTCCGGCAGGCGCGGGTCGAGCCAGAAGTCGGTCAGCGCGGGATCGGGCCGCCCGCGCAGCCACGCCTGGGAGGGCATCGGGCGCCCGCCGGGCGGCTGGACCTCGGTCAGCTCGAGCGCGCCGCCGCGGCAGTCGAGCCGCAGCCGGTCGCCGTCCGTCCGCACGCGTCCGCCGGCAGGCTGGAGCGTCGGGCCGTCGGGATGCGCCGCGAGGACGCCGAGAAACCCGCCGTCCGGCAGCGGCAGGCGGGCGCCGATATGCGGTCGCAGCGCTCGCACGGTGCGCTCCACGTCCTCCGGCGTGCGGGTCGGGTACAGCGCGCGGTCCGCAGCCTCGACCTTGTGGGCGTACGTGACGCCGTCCGCGTCCTGCTCGACCCACGGCGGGCGCTCGTCGAGCGCCCGCACGAGCAGCTCGCCGCTGAGCTCCTGCAGCCGCGCCGAGAGCGTGCCGTAGTCGTCGTCGGGCGCGATCGGAACGCTGCCCTGCAGGCAGACCGGTCCTTCGTCGAGCCCCTCGGTGAGGCGCATGATCGAGACGCCGGTCCGCGCGTCGCCGGCCATGATCGCCCGCTCGACGGGCGCCGCGCCGCGCCAGCGCGGGAGCAGCGAGGGATGGACGTTGAAGACCTCGTGGTCCGACAGCAGCGGCTCGCGGATCAGCACGCCGTAGGCGCACACGACGAGTGCGTCGGGCCGCGCCGCGGCGATCCGCTCGAGCGCCTCGGGCGCGTGGAGCGCCTCGGGCTGGATCAGCTCCAGCCCGAGCTCCCGCGCGGCGTCGGCCACCGCGGGCGCTTGCAGCGTCCGCCCGCGGCCGCGCGGGCGGTCGGGCCGGGTGACGACGAGCGCCGGGCGGTGCGGGCTCGCAGCCAGCCGCTCGAGCACGGCGGCGGCGAACGGCGAGGTGCCCAGGTAGACGGTGCGCAAGGGCGGCGTCAGGCGGAGGCGCCGAGCGGCGCTGCGGCGTTCTCCCGCAGGATGCGCATGGCTTCCTTGCGCTGCTCCCGGGACGTGCGATCCAGGATGAGGACGCCGTCGAGGTGGTCCATCTCGTGCTGGATCACGCGCGCCTCCAGGCCAGAGGCCTCGATCACGATCCCCTCGCCGCGCTCGTCCTGGGCCCGGACGCGCACGTACACGGGGCGCTCCACCTCGACGAGCACGCCCGGCAGGCTGAGGCAGCCCTCCTCCATCGGCTCGCGCTCCTCGCTCGACCACTCGAGCACGGGGTTGACGAGCGCGGCGATCGCGGCCTGGGTCTCGACGCGGTAGACGAGCACGCGGTGCATGACGCCGACCTGGGTCGCGGCGAGGCCGATCCCGAGGGCGTCGTGCATGAGCTGCCCCATGCGGCGGACCTCCTCGCGGAGCGCGTCGTCGAAGCGGTCGATCGGCAGCGCGCGGCTGCGCAGGACGGGATCGCCGTGCTTGCGGACGAGCGTGAGTGCGGCGTCGCGCCGCGCAAGCGTCTCCGGATCGAGCTTGGGAGGCGGGTCCTCCTCGGCGACCTCGGTGGGCTCGTCGTAGCGCTCGGACATGGACGCTGAATGCTAGTGGGACACGGCCGGCGCCGGGCCGCAGATACCCGCGAGCTCGTCACGCGCCAGACGCGCCTCGGGTCGTCCCGCCCCACTCCCCCGGAGGACGTCCCGCAGCGTCTCGGAGAACGTCCAGCGGTGTCCTGCGAGGTCCGCTGCCCGGTACTGCCGCTCCCCGTACTCGAAGTCGGTCGGTTCCATGAGGATCTGCGCACCGTTGGCCCGGGCGCGCTCGCAGTAGGCCCTGGCGTCGTCCACGCGAACCATCACCGCGTGGGTCTCCTCGCCTGCGCGCGGTGGGCGCCGGTCATCACGCACGTCGCCGACGATGACGGCCCCGCCGCCGACGCTGAGCTGGGAGCGGTGGTGCTCACCGATCCGGACGCGCTCGACGAAGCCGAACGCGGCTTCGAGCCACTCCACCGCCTCGCGCACGTCCGGATAGACGAGCACCGGGATGACCGTCGACGACGGGATCGAACGATTGCGCTTCACTGGGCGGGCGTGTCGCGGCGCTTGCGCGCGACGATGAACATCGCCTCCTGGGCAAAGGTCCCCGAGCCGCCCTCGCCCCGCGAGTACCAGAGGTTGATCACGCCGAGGAACGCGTCATCGAGCGACGCCGCCAGCTCGGGGTCGGCGCGCAGCTCGGGGTCGTCGGCCAGCTCGCGGTACAGCGCGACCGCGACCGGGTGGTGGGCCTTGAGGAAGTCGCGCAGCTCGGCCTCGTCGGCAAAGCCCCCGAGCTCCGCGCGCCGACGGCCCAGCTCGAGCGACTCGACACGATCGCCGAACAACTCCGCGACGTGCAGCTCGTCGCCCCAGAGCAACGGCGACACCGCGCCGAACATCGACGGGAAGTCGGCCAGCATCCGGCCCAGGCCCGCCTTCGCCTCCGGCACCGCGGGCACCGTCAGCCCGATCGTGCCGCCCGGCCGGCAGACGCGCACCAGCTCATCGGCCACCGCCTGCTGATCCGGCGCGAAGACCGCGCCGAACGCCGACGTGACCACGTCGAACTCGCCGTCGGCGAACGGCAGCGCCTCGGCGTCGGCCTCCACCCACTCGAG
>DATHJG010000113.1:0-7776 GCA_035489875.1 Solirubrobacteraceae bacterium
AGCAGCCGCAACTGCCGCGCGAACGTCACATAGGAACGCTCAAACCCGAGGTCGAGAACCTCGCGGTAGAGCACCGTCGCGTCAACATGCGCGTCGTCAACCAACCGCGCGACCAGATAGTCACGCAACGGCTCAAGACAGCTCTGCGCCGGCTCCCGCGACACCGCCGCCGCGGCCAGGTACTTGCGGACCGTCTTGCGATCACGACCCGTATGCCGCGCGATCGCAGACACCGACCAGCCCCTCCGCGCAAGCTCGTGGATCTCCACATCGTCCTCCTCAGTCAACATCCCCCAGGGGCCTCCATCCAGATCGCCGGCGTCGAGAACCAGCGACTCTGGAGGGGGCCTCCGACAGACCCGCACGCGGTAACTCGCTGCGCACCGGCCCTACGGGCCTTCGCTCCGCGAGCTACCGCGACACGGACGTCAAGGTGGGGAATTCTCGCGATCAGAAGTGGGGACGATTACGCGATCGGTGACAATGTCGAAGAACTCGGCCTCGTCTGCTCCCGAACCGGGGGTTCGGCGCTGCAAATCAGCCAGCGTTCTCAGTCCCTCGATGACCACGAGTCGCATCTCGGGGTACTGAACGTCCATTCCGAAGACCGTATCCCCCGGCTGCTGCATTCGCCTGGATGCGGTCGTCTGCCCCGACGCCTATGAGACGCCCGCAACTCGTCCTGAACGAGCGGGTGGTGAGCGTCAGCCGAGACGCCCGCACGTGGTCCTGAGCGGGCGGGCATTCGGGCTCAGCCGCGGACGCGCTCGCTACGTGCGGCCGTGGCGGCCACGTCACCGACCCCGCGTCGCCTTCTCGTGGTCCGCGCGCCGCACGTTCAACGCGGCGAGCCGAGATCCTCTTCCGACCCGGCAGGCCTAGCCGCGGGCGCGCGCCGCGCGGCTGGCGCGGCCGGTCGCGTCGCGGCCCCGCACGGTCGCGCGGACCTTGACGCCGCGCGGGACGATGCCGACACGGACGGACCGCCGGCCGGCGGGCGCGATCAGCCGCAGGCGGCGGCCGTCGGTCACGCGGACGTCGACCTCGTAGCGCAGCTGGCGCGGGCCGCGCCAGCTTACGACCTGCGTGCTACCGCGACGCCGGACCTTCACGCCGCGCGCGCGCGGCGGCCCGCTCGGGCGCGCGCGGTAGGTGGCGACCTGCCTGGTGATCCCGGCCGGGATGTCCTGCGCCCCGAGCACGATCGCGCGGATGCGGTGCCGCCCGGAGCGCGGCAGTGGCGTGAAGCGGACCCGGCCGCGCGCCCGGCCGGTCGTGCGAATCACCTTGTGCGCGCCGCGGGCGGTGTCTACGAGCTGCAGACGCCGGCCGGCGAGTCCGCTGGCGCGGTAGTCAAGCGTTTTGCGGGTGCCGCCGCCGTGCACACGCGCGCGGACCCGTACGCGCGGCAGCGGCGCGGCGGTCGCCACGGCGGCGATCGCCGGCCCGGCCTGCGGTGCGATCGTCCAGCGTCCGCGCGCCGGAGCGTCCACGATCAGGTACGTCGCGCTCGTGTCGGGGTCCTGGACGAGCAGCGTGCGCGCGTCGACGACGCCGTCGGGCGTGGGCACGCTCGCGATCTGGCGCCCGTCGGGCGCGGTCACGACGACAGCGGGCGGCCCGCCGGCGCCGTTCAGGCGCACGGCGAGCTGGCGCAGGCCGCGTCGCACGGGGACGCGCACCGGGCCGGTCTGCGCCGCCGACGCCGAGCGCTCCTCGCGCCAACCGCCCAGGCTGCACGAGCCGCCCACGAACGACACGCCGCCGAGCCCCTTGTTCCACGTGTAGCCGAAGCCGACGTCGGGGCCGAAGCCATGGCGGCAAGCCCCGACGCCGCGCGCCGAGAGGACGGCGTCGCCCGAGCCGTTCGGACCCGGGATCGACAGCTCCGCGCCGCCCTCGACGTTGAACGCGCGGAGCCCGTCGAACCAGCCGGTGAGCTTCCCGTCGAGCCCGTAGCCGGCGACCTTGAACTTGAACTTCCCCTCGACGTCGACCGAGTCGCGCGTGACCGTGACCTTGCCGTCGGCCGCGTCGGCCTCCGCGAGCTCGAGCGCGCCCGCCAGCTCCACCGACGCCGGGTCATCGTCCCCGCCCGACAGGTATTGGAGCGAGCCGTCGAGCCGCCCCGCGGAGATCAGGTCGCCGTCGAAGCGGAACTGCGGGCCGAACGTCACCGCCGCCGCGCCGAGCAGGCCGAACGGGTTGATCTGCAGCTCGAGCCCGACCTTCTGTAGGAAGAAGCCGTAGACGAGCGCGCGGTTGAGCTGCTCCGCGGCCAGCCCGAGCTTGAAGTAGCCGTCGCCGAACCCGACCCCGAGCGAGCCCTCGAAGCCGATCCGGTTGAAGCGGAACGGGAAGACGGTCGCCTTGCCGTCGAAGTGGTAGGTCGACCCGGACAGCGAGATCGCCAGCTCGGCGCCCTGAATCTCGACGAACCCGGCCTTGAGCCCGGGGAACGTGAGCTTGCCCCCGTCGAGCACGAGCCCGGACTCGTTCGTAGCGGCCGCGCGCAGCTCGCCCGAGTAGCCGGCGAGGCGCTTGAGCTGCTTGGGCAGCGCGCCGTCCTCCGGCACCTCCACCGTGACGGTCACCACGGTCTTCCCGTCGGTCAGTTCGAGCTTTGCCGAGCCGTCGACGGGCAGCCCAAACAGCTTCTGGTTCTTCGTCTTGAACTCCGGCCCGGGATCCTTCGCGTCGGACTTGCCGTCGATCTCGAACACGGCCTCCGGCCGGCGCCACTCGAGCTTGTCGCGCAGCAGCGACAGCCCGCCGATCCGCAACTCGACCGGACCGGTAGACGTGACGGCGAACGTGCGCCGGTTGACGCGGACCTTCACGCCGGGTCGCGCCGGGGTGACGTCGATGCCGTTCAGCCGCACGCGCCCGGCGCTCTCGGACTCCTCCCCGCTGGCGACGAAGCACGCGGCGAGCGCCTTAATCGGCCCGACCTCGAGGCTGGGCGCGCAGTCGGGATCCTTGCTCGCCTCGGGCGGTCCGGGATAGCTCTGCCGCGGCGGCGGCTTGGTCTCGACAGGCGGCTCCGGCTCCTCGCCGCCCGAGCCGGGCGCGATCGCGTTGGGGTTGGCCTGCGTCAGCGCCGTGGCGAACGCGACGGCGCCCGTGAGCGGGCCGCCGTCACCCACGCAATGGTCTGGCGCGGAGTAGGTATACGTGCCGCTCGCGCCGGCGCCCGCGATCGTGCCAGTGACGATCAGGCGAGAGTCACGGTTGCCCTCCGGCGGCCCCGGGTCCGACGTGAACGAGCCGTCGGCGGCGATCCGGGCGTCCCGCCCGATCGCGCCCGCGGGGCCGCAGTACCCGGTCAGCGACGTCGAGTCCGGCACGCCCGCGCGGCCGCTGAGGTTGCGGAGGAGCATGCCGCCGCCGACCACCTCGAAGCGCAGGCTATACGCCGGCTCGCTCTCACCCTCATAGACGCCGTCCCGGATCGGCCGCGCGGGGCCCCGCCGCATCCGGATGCCCTTGAAGTCGCTCTCCGGGCAGCCGCCGCTCGTGTAGGCGAACGAGTCGACCACGGCGGACCGGCCGCCGAGCCGCGCCGCCTTCTCACCCGGCCCCGCCCAGCCCTTGACCACACCGTTGCGCTTCACCTTGAGCACGCGCGCGTCGAACGGCGCGGACGAACTCTCCTCAGACAGGAACCCGGTGCTCCCGCAGAACAGCACGAGGTCGGTGACCACGCGACGCGCGCCGACCGCACGAACCGTGAACGACTGCTGCACGTTGCCCTTCGTCCCGACCCAGAGCCCCGGCTCGGGCGTCGCCGCCGGCGCCGCGGCCGGCAGCGCGAGCACGAGCGCAAACACGGCGGCGCACAACGCCGCCCCGATCGCCCCCTGCCGTCCTGCGTCCCGTCTCACCGGCGCGGGATCGTACCGGGCAGCACTGAGGGCGCCGTCACTCCGCGCAACGAGCGGTCGTCTACGCGGACGCTGAGCGCACGCTCGCACAGGACGACGAGCAGGCGCGGGTGCCGACCGACCTACCGATGACCGGCATGAGCGACGCAAGCGCGCGAGACGTCCGCAGCCGGCCGTGCGCGTGGTCTGGCGCGTGCGCTCGTCTGCGCGGCCGCGCTGGCGGTCATGCTCGCCTGGTCTGCGGGGGCGTCAGCGGCCGGCGGCTCGCTCGACGGTCGTGAACAGTACGTCCTGGGCAGGATCAACGCGATCCGCGCCGAGCACGGGCTGCCGGCCAAGCAGGCGTCGATGACGCTCAACCGGGCCGCCGAAGGGTTCGCCCAGTACCTGCAGGATCATGGCGACCCCAACGACGAGGGCCATTTCGCCGACGGGCGGACCCCGTCCCTGCGCGCGCTCGCCGCCGGCTGGCCGGGCGTCGGTCCCGGTGAGATCCTGGACGGCGGCGCGGCCCCCGGGGTGATCGACTCCTGGATGCACAGCACGGCGCACCGCAACGCGATCCTCAACCCCTCCAGCAACCCCGTCGGCGTCGGCGGCGTTGGCGCCAACTGGATCGTCATGTTCGGGGACGCCTGCCCGCAGGTGGACGGCGCGCCTCATCCAGCCTGCGAGCTGACCGGCGACTACGGCGACGCCAACCAGGACATCTGGCGCCTGGAAGCCGAGGATGCTGCCGCCCGCGGTGACGCGGACTGGGCGTGGGAGGCGTTCTGCCCGGACATGTGGGATCCCAAGCCGGCACCCTGCTCAGACCCCGGCGGCGACGACAGCAGCGAGCCTGACGTCAAGCGTCGCAACCCGCGGCTGAAGCTCTCGATCACGCCCGCCCGGCGGACGCTGACCGTGCGCGTGCGGACGCTGCGCCGCGCCCGCGGGAAGGTCAAGGTCACGGCCGTCGGCCAGTGGGACAGCCACCGCGCCCGGCTGGTCCGCTCGCGTCCTGTCCGCGGTGGCCGGGTTGAGCGCGTGTACCGGGTCCGCGTGACGCCAGGCACGTGGAAGGTCATGGCGCAGTTCACCGGCCGTAGCGGATGGGCGCACGCGACCCGGGCTGCGGACCGCACCGTTCGCTGAAGCCCGGTCGGTCCGTGGCCGCGCCAGACCGCCGCATCGCCGGCGTGATGGAGCCTCCTACCCGCCTACGTGACCCGCAACTTCAAGCGCGGCAACGACCCCCCAGCGCGGACGCCCGCCGCCGCTGACCGGACATGCGACCGCTGAAGGGCAGCGGCCTGTCTGCCGACTATCCGGTCAGGATCCCGGGCGCCGCCCCGCGGTCCGGACCCGAACGCTCCGACCGACCACTCATGTTCCTGGAAGGCACCGTCATCAATCACCGCGGGCAGGCCGACGTGGCGCACAACAAGCTGCCTGGCCCGGCTCTCAACCCCGGCCTGCGCCGTAGGTTCTTCGACCTGCGCCTGCGCCTGTCCGACGGCAGCGTCGACGAGTTCAGCTTCACCGGCCCGCACGACCTGCGCGTCGTCCGCGGCGACACGGTCCGCGTCGATGGTCTCGTGCTGACCAACCTGACCAGCGGCGACCGCTGGCCGGTGCGCGACGTCGGGCACGGCCGACCGGTGCGCCGCCCCCTCCAGCGCCCGTCGGTGCTCGCGGGTCCCGTCAGCACCTATCGCTGGAAGACCGGCCTGCCGGTCGCCGCCGCCGTCACCGGACTGGCCGCCGTGTACGGCATCGGGGTCGGCGCCGCCGTCGTCCTGTTCGCCGCCGTCGCGCTGTGGACCTCCTACTGCGCCCAGTACGGCTACAGCTTCCGGGAGCCGGGCCGCCTGTTCGGCCTGACGCTCATCGCGGCCGTCGCCGCGTTCGGGTTCGCGGGCGTCGGGGTCATCGCCCCGTTCGGCACCGCGCTCACGTGGCTCGGCGTCGCCGTGCTCGGCTGGCTGGCCGAAGCCTGGCGCGCCCTGTACCTGAGCTGAAACCGCGGCGGACCCCGGACCCCGGACCCCGGACGCCGGACGGCGCGCGGTCCGGCCGCACGCCCATCAGCCGCGCAAGCTGGGCGAACTCCTCCTGCCTCGTCGATGCTGGCCAGCCACGCTCGACCTCGGGATCGGGTTCACCGCGAGGACGATGTACTCGCGGCGCTGACCCCGGCCGCATCGGCGCGGCGGCGGTAGTCGGCCAGTTCGTCCTCGCTGAACTGGTGGTTGCGAAGCCACAGCAGTCGGTCGCCTCGCGAGCGCGTGGCGTGCCGAGCGTCTTCGCGTCCTCCCGGTGTCGCACAGCGGTGTGATGGAGCACCGCCGGCGCTGCTGCATCTGCCTCCAAGCAGCAGCGCTCCAAGCGGCAGCGCGGGTAGCGGCGGTCCGGTGACGCGCGCGGGCGAGACCGACGGTCCGTCCGCGTGACGCACCTCGCCCCGGCCGCCGGGCCACCTTGCCGGCGGCCCGGGAAGAGCGAGACGACCGTTCAGCCCTTGGCGTACTCCTCCGCCGATCGAGACTCGAACTCGAACCCGACGAAGCCCTCATCGCCGACGACCCACGCGTCGTGACCGGGCTCGATCACGTACGCCTGGCCCGGGCCGATCTCGACCTCGGTCCCGTCCTCGTGCTTGACGGCAATCCGGCCGGAATGGACCACGCCGACGTGGCGAGCCTGGCAGCTCTCGGTTCCAGCGACCGGCTTGACGCACTCCGACCACCGCCACCCCGGCTCGAAAGCGAACCGGGCCGCGGTCGTCGTGCCCATCCGCACCACATCCACCCGCGTCTTGTCCGGCGTCCGCGTCTCATCGGGCGAAGCGAAGTCGCGCGATTCCACACCAGCCATGGCCGCTCCTCTCGTCGATCGACCCTGAGATCCTCGCGCGCTCGGAGGTCAAATTGCAAGCAGGGCGACCGAGCGCCGGAGCCACCGCACCCCACAGCACCACCGGGTCACCCTCAGACTCCATCTGTCACCGCCCGCCAGGAGACTCAGCAGAAGCGGGCCACTGGCGCTCTGCGCGCGAAAGCGGTGGCCGCCAACCGGGCATGCCCGCTTTCGCGTTTGCCTCAAGGCAGTAGCCGCGCGGTGTCGCATAGCGGTGTGATGGTCATTCCCGCAGGCAGCGCTCCTCGGTGCCATTTGTAGCTGGGCCAACGTCGTCGATTAGCCAGTCGCCGCTCTCATCGCGTGAGAGCTCAGAGCCGGTCGCGACCGGGATGCAGTCTCCCCACCGCAGATAGCCCGTCGCGCGGTCACCGTCGACCACGACCCGGACCGCCTCGGCGGCTGCGGCCGCCCGTCGCTGCGTCGGCGTCATGCGGCGCACCGTCTCGTGCAACCACTCGCAGCGCTCGCTCCAGTCGCGCTCGTCGATGTCGCGAAGGGCTCGCGTGTGCTGCGGAGGCCGCGCGGGGAGCCGCTCGTCGCGGCGCGAGAAGCGGTCCCGCGAGAACGCATCGCAGGCAGCTTGCGCGTCGCGGGCAGCCAGGGCGTGAGGGTAGGACTCAAGCGCCCGCGCCACCTGGTCCTCGTCCGAGGGCCCACACCCCGCCAACGCCACCACGGCCGCCAACGCCACCACGGCCGCCGCCGCCACCGCGACGCTCCCGATACGCGGCATCACCGTGAGGCTACGCCGCGACGGCTCGTGGACTAAACGCATCACACCGCTATGCGACACCAGCGACAGCCCAACTCAAGTCCCTGCTCCGCAGCCAGAGCCTGCAGGCCGGTTCGCGCCTGAAAGAGGGTAGGACCTCACGCGGCCGCCGCGCGACCAGCCTGAGGCCGGGCGCGCAGCTCAGGGACGCGGCCGACCTGCTCCGCGGACGCCAGACTGCCCTCGACGGACAGGAGCGACATGAGTTGGAGCGGC
>DATHJG010000114.1:0-9286 GCA_035489875.1 Solirubrobacteraceae bacterium
TGGCGGGCGCGCTCGCGTAGCTCGGGCGCTGCGTCGGGTGCCGGCGAACGTCAACTGCAGCATTAAGGGGTGCGGGTTCGGCCGGTTCCCGGGATGATTTGCACGTTGACGGTAACTATTGCCGTCAACGTGACAATCACCCGGCGCGCAGGCGAATCGCCCCGCGGGCGGGCCGAATCGCGGACGATTGTCACGTTGACCCCAACTATCGGGGTCAAGGTGACAATCGCGCGGGCGCGGGAGCGGTTCCGCGGAACCGCACCCGCAATCCGGGCCTTCCCTCAATGCTGCCGTTGAAGTTCGCCGGCGTCGCCTGCAACGCGCGGCGTCAAGGCGCCGGAGTCCACCGCACCCGCAACGCATCGGGCTTGCGGAACACGAGCCCCCGCGCGGCCGGCGCGCCGCCGTCCTCGAACCGCAGCCCCGGCAGCCGCTCGAGCACCCGCGCGACCGCGGTGTGCGCCTCCAGCCGCGCGAGGTGCATCCCGATGCAGACGTGCGGGCCGTGCGCGAACGCCGCGTGCAGCTTGGCGTTCGGGCGGCGCACGTCGAAGCGGTCGGGATCCGGGAAGACCGCCGGGTCGCGGTTGGCGCCGGCGATCGAGACGATCACCAGCTCGCGCTCGCGGATCGGCGCGCCAACAAGCTCGGTGTCGCGCGTCGCGTAGCGGTCGACGACCGCGGCGGCGGGCTCCAGCCGCAGCGACTCCTCGATCGCGTTCGCCAGCAGCGCCGGCTCCGCGCGCACCGCCGCGAGCTGGTCGGGGTGCTCGAGCAGGTGCGCGATCGCGTTCGCGATCATCCCCTCGGTCGTCTCGATCCCGCCGAACAGCAGTACCGCGGCGTTGGAGACGACCTCGCCGCGCCCGAGCCCGCCCGCGCCGGCGTCGCTCGCGGCCGCGGCGACGAGCGAGGTCTCGGGCGCGGCGTCGAGCGCCGGCTCCATCGCCGCGCGGAGCGCCTCGAACCCGCGCCGACCGGCCTCGGTCGGCCCGTTCCCGGCGGTGATCTCGGTGACCGATGCGACGATCGCGTCGTACCAGCCGAGCACCTCGGCCGCGCCCGCCGCCTGCAGGCCGAGCGCGTGCGTGACGATCGCGGCGGCGAGCGGGCCGGCGAGCTCGCGCCGCAGCTCGGCCGCGCCGGCGGGCGCGATCGCGTCGATCAGCCGGTCGGTCTCCTCCTCCACCGGCGCGGTGAAGCGCTCGCGCACCGCGTCGAGCCGGAACGGCCCGGCGAACGGCGCGCGGTGGCGCCGGTGCGCGTCGCCGTCGAGCGTGAGCATGCTCGGCCCGACGACCTGGCCGGTGGAGAAGCGCGGGTCGTCGACCGTGAACGTGCCGGGGTCGCGCATGACCTGCAGCGCGAGGTCGCGCCGGGTGACGAGCCAGCCGTCGAGCGCGGGCAGCCACGAGACCGGCTCGCTTGCGCGCAGGCGCGCGAGCACCGGATGCGGGTCGGTCTCGAGCTGGGCCAGCGTCGCCGCCGCGCCGACCGGGAACGCCTGCGCGCGCATCACACGCGCGAGAGCGCGGACGGTCCCTGGGCGTTCGCGCGCGCGGCGCGGCGGTGCAGCACCCGCGCGGCGACCACGCCGCCGACCGCGCCGAACAGATGGCCCTGCCACGAGATGCCGTCCTCGGGCACGAGGCCGCGCAGCAGCGTCGTCCCCCACACGGCGAGCACCAGCACGCCGAGCCCGATCTGCACCGGGCTGCGGCTGTAGACGCCGCGCGCGACGAGGTAGGCGGCGTAGCCGAAGACGATCCCGCTCGCGCCGATGTGGACCGTGTTCGCAGGCGCCACGAGCCACGTGCCGAGCCCGCCGACCACCGCGACGATCACGGTCACGGTCGCAACTCGCGCCAGGCCGCCGAGCGCGATCGCGAAGCCGAGCAGCAGGAACGGGATCGTGTTGCCGATCAGGTGGTCGAAGCCGCCGTGCAGGAACGGCGCGAACACGACACCGTCGAGTCCGTCGACCTCGCGCGGCTGGATCCCGTACGCGTCGAGCCGTCCGTCGGCGACGCGATCGGCGATCTCCACCACCCACATCACGGCGGCCATCGCGGCGACGAGCACGAGCCCGCGCACGACCGGGCTGTTGGTCCGGGACGGCGCGGCGGGCGATGCCATGGATCCAGCATCGCATAGCCTTGGCGCGTGGCCACGGGTCTCTACGAGTCGGCGCTCCGCCCGCTCCTGTTCCGGCTCGATCCCGAGCGCGCCCATGACCTGGCGCTCCGCGCGTCGGAGCTGTCGGGCCGCTCCGCGCTCGCCCGCCGCGCAGTGCGGCGGCTGTACGGCGGGCAGGACTCGCGCCTGCGCACGACGCTGGCCGGGATCGCGCTCGAGAACCCGCTCGGGCTCGCGGCCGGCTTCGACAAGAACGGCCGCGCGCTCGGGATGCTCGGCGGGCTGGGCTTCGGCCACCTCGAGATCGGCTCGGTCTCAGCGCATCCGTCCGGCGGCAACCCGAAGCCGCGGCTGTTCCGGATCCCGCAGGACCGCGGGATCGTCGTGAGCTACGGCGTGCCCAACGAGGGCGCCGGGGCGGTGCGCCGCCGGCTGGACGCGAACCGCCCGCGCGTCCCGCTCGGCGTCAACCTCGTCAAGACCAACGACCCGGCCCGCCCCGCGGTCGCGCCCGACGTGTACGAGGACTACGCGGCGTCGTTCGCGGCGCTGCAGGACCGCGCCGACTACGTCGCGCTCAACCTGAGCTGCCCGAACTCCGCCGCCGACCGCGACTTCTTCGACGAGCTGCCGCGGATCGACGCGCTGCTCGAGCGGCTGCGCGCGTGCGACCCGGGCGTGCCGGTCTTCCTCAAGCTCAAGCCGACCCGCGACGCCGGTGTCCTGCGCGAGATCGTCGCGATCGCCGACGGCCACCCGTTCGTCGCCGGCTTCGCGATCAACCTGCCGGCCGGCAAGCCGCCCGATCTCGAGCTCACCTACCCCCGCGCCGCGCTCGAGCGGATGCCCGGCGCGGTCGGCGGCCCGCCGGTGGAGGCGTACGTCAACGCGATCCTCGCGACGCTGCACGAGATCGTGGGTCCCGGCAGCCGCTACGCGCTGATGGCCGCCGGCGGCGTGTCGACGGCGGAGGACGCCTACCGCAAGCTGCGGCTCGGCGCGACCGTCGTCCAGCTCTACACCGGGCTCGTGTACCGCGGGCCGCGCGTCGTCAAGGAGATTCTCACCGGGCTGGTCGGGCTGCTCGAGCGCGACGGGTTCGGCAGCGTCGCGGAGGCAGTGGGCTCCGCGGAGCGCTCCCAGCCGGTGCCCTAGGCTGGACGGCGCCGTGTCGCACGTCGTCGTCTCCAACCTCGCCTACGCCCATCCGGGCGGCGACCTGCTGTTCTCCGAGCTGTCGTTCAAGCTCGCGCCGGGGCAGCACGCCGGGCTGGTCGGCGCCAACGGCGTCGGCAAGTCGACGCTGTTCCGCATCCTCGCCGGGCAGCTACCGGCCGACGACGGGGACGTCGACATCGGCACGTTCGCGTACATGGCGCAGCACGTCGGCGTCGGGCCCGACAGCGGGCGCACGGTGCGCGAGCTGCTGCTGGAGGCCGCGCCGGCGCGGCTGCGCTCGGCCGGCGAGCGGATGCTCTCGGCGGAGCGCGAGCTCGCGGCCGGCGCCGATCCCGGCGGGGCCGGCATGCGCCTCGGCGAGGCGATCGGCGACTGGTCGGAGCTGGGCGGCTACGAGCTGGAAGGGCAGTGGGACGCGGCCTGCCGCCGGATCGTCCGCGCTCCGCTCGACGAGGTCGGGCCGCGCGTGACGTCGGAGCTGTCCGGCGGCGAGCGCAAGCGGCTGGTGCTCGAGGTGCTGTTCTCGAGCGAGGCGTCGGTGCTGCTCCTCGACGAGCCCGACAACTTCCTCGACGTGCCCGCGAAGCTCGAGCTGGAGGGGCGGATCGCGGCGTCGAAGAAGACCGTAGTGCTGATCAGCCACGACCGCGACCTGCTCGGCGCGGCCTGCAACGCGATCCTCACGATGGAGGCGAACGGCGCCTGGACGCACGGCGGCTCCTACCGCACGTACCCGGAGGCGCGCGAGGCGCGCCAGCAGCGGCTCGGCGACCGGCTCGAGCAGTGGAAGCGCGAGGAGCGGCGGCTGTTCCACTTCTACAAGACGATGAAGCAGCGGGCCGCGATCTCCGACGTGCTGGCGAAGCGCGCCGACGCGGCCGAGACGCGCTGGAAGCGGTTCGTGGAGATCGGCCCGCCGCCCGCGCCTGCACCGGAGCAGCAGATCCGGGTTCGAATCCCCGGCGGCGACTCGGCGCGCATCGTCGTCGCGCTCCGCGACGTCGCGATCGACGGGCTGGTGCGCGCGTTCGAGGACGAGATCCACTTCGGCGAGCGGGTCGGGTTGATCGGCCCGAACGGGTCGGGCAAGACCCACCTCATCCGACTGCTCGCCGGCGAGCCGATCCCACATGACGGCGGGCTGCGGCTCGGCAACCGGGTCTCCGCCGGCCTCTTCACCCAGCTCAACTCGCGCGCCGACCTCGCGGGCCGCGGCGTGCTCGACGCGGTGCAGGAGCGGCTCGGCGCGCTCGAGCCGTCGATGCGCGCGCTCGCGCGCTACCGGCTCCAGGACGCCGCACACCGCTCGACCGACACGCTCTCGGGCGGCCAGAAGGCGCGGCTGGAAATCCTCTGCCTCGAGCTCGAGGGCCACAACCTCCTGCTGCTCGACGAGCCGACCGACAACCTCGACATCGACTCCTCCGAGGCGCTGGAGGCCGCGCTCGACACGTTCGTCGGAACGGTCGTGGCGGTGTCGCACGATCGCGCGTTCCTGCGCCGGCTGGACCGCTTCCTGCTGCTCGCCCACGACGGCTCGGTGTATGCGCTGCCCGACACGGACTCGGCGCTGGAAGCGCTCGCCGCGCCCGAGCACGTGGCCGGCGCCCGGCTCGCGAAGCGCCTCAGTCCCGCAGTGCGCTGATCGCGGTCTCGATCCGGCGCCGCGCCTCGTCGAGCTGCTTCCGCACCGCCGCGAGCTCCGCCTGGGCCGTGGCCTCCGCCTCCGCGCGGAACGTCGTGGCGACGCCGAGCTCCGCGCGCACGTCGGCCAGCTCCGCGTCCTTGGCCTCGAGCGCCTCCTGCGCGGCGTCGAGCGCGTCGCGGAGCTGCTGCGCGGTCCGCTGCTCGAGCGCGAGCGCCTGCTCGGCGGACTCCCGCACCGCCGCGATCCCGTCGCGGAACCGCACCGCGTCGGCGGCGCGTTCCGCCCGCTCGCCGTCGAGGTCCTCGCGCGCCCGGCGCAGCTCCGCAGCCTCGCGCTGCACGGTCGATCGGGTCTCGAGCAGCTCCTCGCGCGCGCCGAGCAGCTCGGCCTCGAGCCGCAGCAGCTCGGCGCCCGCGCCGGGGTCGGCCTGGTCGGGCACCCAGACCGGGAGCTCGACGTTGTCGGGCGCCGCGCCGTCCTCTCCCGGCTCGGGGAGGTCGACGGCGAGCTCGCCGCCGAGCTGGAGCACGGCGGACTCGAACGCCGCCGGCGCCTCCTGCCAGACGAAGACCGCGCGCCAGGGCCGGCCGTTCTCCGGCGCACCGGACACGTCGGCGGGGGCGGCGAGCAGGCGGTGCGTGCGCTCCGCGCCGGACAGGATCAGGACCGGGAGCTCCGCGAGCGGTCCGTCCAGGCCGGCGAACGTGCCGGCGAGCTCGAGCCGGTCGGGCGCGCTCCACGCGAATCGCTCCAGCGCGAAGCTGCAGGCATCCGTGGGTCGGGGCCTGACGGCGGGATTGCGGATCATCGCCCGACCTCACTCGCCGACATCCGCACCGCCCTCCCGCTCCTCCGGCTTGGCGCGCAACGGGATGAGCCGGTCGGCCGCCGAGGCCAGCGCATCGAGCCGCGCCTCGAAGACCACCATCGAGCGCTCGATCTCGCGGCAGATCTCGATCAGCGACTCGCGGATGACGAGGCCCTCGACGAGCATCTGCGCGGTCTCGTCGGCCAGGTTGGCGCGGTCGAGCTCCTCGAACCGCAGCGAGCGTGTCCGCTCCGACGCGTCGTCTGGCTGGTGTCGCGCGGCTTTCAGGCGCGCGTTCTCCTCGCGCAGCAGGACGACCTCGGCCTCGAGCGCCGCGTTGGAATCGGGCGACGCCGCGGCCTGCCGCTCGAACCGGCGCCCGCCCGAGCTCATCCCTTCACCACCCGGAACGTGACCTGCATCCGGCGCCTCTCGTGTGCCATCTCTTGCCTCTCTGCTGCGTCCTTGGCCTCGCGGCGGCCTTCCGTCAGCATGCGCCGCGACAAGGCGGGGACGACGATCATGCACAGGAGGCCGTCCGCATTTGAAGGGGCGGATGGGTCTTCCGTAAGCGAAGTTACGCCGTCGCGACCTTCCTCATGGACGGGGCCGTGCGCCCGGTTGCCAGGCGAAGCGCTTGGCGTACCAGGCGCTCCCGCGCGGCAGTGGCGTCCAGCCGGCGGCCACCAGCGTGGACTCGAGCGCCTTGACGGCGTCGGCGAGTGCCTGGACCGATCGCGCTCCGCGGGGCGGCCACTCGAGCGGCGAGGACTCGCCCAGCGTGATCGGCTCGGCGCCGCCGTCCACCGGTCGCGCCGCGATGCTGAACTGCGACTCGCCGTCGACGAGGCGCCAGCCGATCTCGGCCGCCCAGGCGCGGTCCGGTTCGGGCGGCGCCGGCGTCGGCGGCGCGCGCTCCGCGTCGGCTGGCGTGGTCGGGGCGTCGGCGGAGTGCGCCCAGAGCTCCGGCAACGCGGACCGGTAGAACGCGCTGCCGGGCGGCGCGGCGCCCGACAGCGTGCGGGCGCCCGGCCGGCGCAGCGCGGCGAGCCGTGCGACGAGGCCGCCGACGATCAGCGCGAGGACGGACGCCAGGGCGAGCCGCTCGACCGCGTGCGCCGGCGCCGCCGTCGGAACGCTCGCTCCCGACCGGGAGCCCCCGGGCGACGCGGCCGGCTGCTGGGCCTGGCGCAGCGGATAGGTGTCCCAGACGTCCTGCGCCGCCGGCGTGCGGGCGGGATCGCGCGCGACCGCCGCAGGCGCCGCCAGCCCGGCGGCGACCAGGAGACAGATGGCTGACCGCGCGACCCGTGCGCACCTCGGCTCCACGATCCTCCAACGGTATGGCGCCCCGACCGCTGCGGCAAGGTGCGAAATGCGACTACGACGGCTGCTGCTTCGGGCTCGGCGCGTCGGCGGGCAAGGTGCGCAGCAGGAGCAGGAACAGGATCGGAGCGCCGGTCGCGAACAGCACCGCGCGCATCCAGGGCGCCTCGGCGTCGGTCCCGGCGCCGAGCGCGTGGATCGCGCCGAGCAGGTAGATCAGCACCGTGAGGCGGTGCAGGCTGCGCCAGCGCCTGGCGCCGATGCGGCGGCGCAGGTAGAAGGACGGGCCGAGCAGCGCCGCGAGGTAGCCGGCGAGGATGCCGAGTCCCGTGAAGACCGGCCGGTAGTCCAGCGCGAACGGGACGAGCAGGCCGGCGGCCCCCGGGTTCAGCCAGCTGTCGCCCAGCAGCGCGATCCCATGCACGGCGATCGCGACGAGCCCCGCGAGCGCGAGGTGCTCGTGCAGCTTCACGACATTCCGTCCCCGCACGAGCCGGTTCGCCATCGCGAGCCCGATCAGGACGGAGAGCGAGACGAGCACGAACGCGACCACTCCCGCGGCGCGGCTGCCGAGCCACCATGCGTACTCGGCGGGATCGGGCGACCTCACGCGGCCACTCCGGCGCGCAGCGCGCGGCCGTCCCCGGCGGCCGGGTCGATCCGCTCGACCGCGCCGTCGTCGTGCACCGGCAAGCGGCCGCGGCGACGGGCCGGGTCGATCCGCTCGACCGCGCCGTCATCGTGCACCAGCGCGCCGCCACGTCGGGCGAGCACCCGGCGCGCGCCCGCCGGCCCGCGCAGCAGCGCGGCCTTGGCGAGCGCTTCGGCCTCGAGCGTCGTCGGCGCCAGGGCCGTGGCGGAGATCAGCCCCGTCCAGGCGGGCTCGCCGGTCGCCGGATCGAGCAGGTGGTGCGCCGGACTCCCGTCCGGCCGGCGCCAGAGACGGCGTGCGAGGCCTGACGTCGCGACGCCGCCGCCGGCGACCCGGAGCGTCGCCGCGCGCTCGCCGAACAGCGGGTGCTCGACCGCGACCTCGAACGGCGCCATGCCGCGCGCCACGACGACGCGCAGGTCGCCGCCGCAGTCGACGACCAGCCGGCGCGCGCCGTCGAGCAGCCGGGCGGCGGCGTCGGCGGCGACGCCCTTCGTCGTCCCGCCGGTGTCCAGGCGCAGCCCGGGCGGGCGCGTGATCGTGCCGGCGCGGTTGTCGATCGCGACCGCGCGCCAGCCCGCACCGGCCCGGCTGCTCGCCGGGGCGCGGGGAGGCGCGTCGGCCAGCGCGCCGGGGAGGGCCACGCGCGGACCGGCGGCGAGCGAGCCCGCATAGCCCTGGCGCTCGAGGGCGCCGAGCAGCGTCGGATCGACGAGGCCACGCGTCCGTTCAGCCGCCCACAGCGCGGCGCCGACGGCGGCACGCAGCAGCGGCGACGCGGGCACGGTCGAGCGCGGATCGGCGTTCAGGCGCGCCAGCTCGGAGCCGGGGCGGAAGCGCGAGAGCCGCGCGTCGACCGCGTCGAGGAGGTCGCGCGCGGCGCGGATCGCGCGGTCGTCGGCGCCGTCGGCGAGCAGCCGCATCTCGCAGCCCATGCAGGTGAAGGTCACGTCGTGCGTCACGACGAGCGCGTGGTCGGAGGCGCCGGCGCGACGGGCGCGCTCGCCGCCGGAGCAGCAGGCGCGGGCGCGGACGGCGCGGACGGCGCGGACGGCGCGGCGGCGACGGCTGCCGGAGCCGCGTCGGTCACGACGACGCGGCGAACGATCCGCCGCACGACCACCTGCTCGGCGGGAGCCGGGGCGGCCGCCTGTCGGCCCTCGCCGATCGCGGGGTCGCCGCCCGCGGCGAGCTGCCACGACAGCCCGGCGAGCATCGCGACGAACGTGACGGCCGCCCCGCCGTACGCGACCGCGGCCGGACGCTGCGAGCGCGCCGGACGGCGAGCACGCGGCGGCGGCGCCGCGCTGTCCGGGCGAGGCTCAGTCATCGTCGCCACCGCCATGCCCGCTGCCGTCGTCATCGCCGCCGTGGTCGTCGAAGCCGACGTCGTCCCCGCCGCCCCCGGAACCACTGCGACCGCGATCTCCGCCGTGGTCGTCGAACCCGACGTCATCCCCGCCGCCCCCGGAACCACTGCGACCGGAATCTCCGCCGTGATCGTCGAACCCGACGTCATCCCCGCCGCCCCCCGAAC
>DATHJG010000115.1:0-5064 GCA_035489875.1 Solirubrobacteraceae bacterium
CCGGCGCTCGCGACGCGCGGCGTCCAGGTCGGCGACTTCACCGAGATCGGCCGGATCATCGCCGCCGCGCTGCAGCCCGGCTTCGAGGACGCCAAGGGCGAGCTCGCCGAACGCGTGACCACGATCGCCGAGCGCTACCCGCTCTACGCGCACCTCTCCTCGGCAGCCGCGGTGTAACACAGCGGCCGGCGCGCCGCCGGTCCTGCGATCCTCTCTGGCGCCCATGAAGGACGATGCGCTGCTCGGCTTCCTGGTCGCCCTCGCCCTGGCGGCGCTGCTGACGCCCCTCGTCGCGCGGCTCGCGCGGCGCATCGGCGCGGTCGACGCCGTGAAGGATCGCGGGCTGGCCCGCGAGGCGACGCCGCTGCTCGGCGGGCTCGCGATCTTCGCCGCGGTGCTGGTGGCCGCGCTGCTGTTCGTGCCGATGTCCTCGACCGCGAAGGGCATCCTCGGCGGCGCGGCGCTGATCACCGCCGTGGGGGCGATCGACGACTGGCGCGAGCTCGGGGCCGGCATGAAGCTCGCGGGGCAGGTCGGGGCGGCGCTCGTGCTCGTGCTGTCGGGCGTGACGATGGACGTCGTCACCGTGCCGTTCCTCGGCCGCGTCGAGTTCCACGAGGCCGGCGACGTGCTGACGCTGATCGGCCTGGTCGGCGTGATGAACGTCGTGAACTTCTCCGACGGGATCGACGGCCTCGCCGCCGGCGTGTGCGCGATCTCCGCCGCCGCGTTCGCGGTGATCGCGTTCGACCTCGGCAAGGACAGCGCCGGCGTGCTCGCGGCGATCACCGCCGGCGCAGCGCTCGGGTTCCTGGTGCACAACTTCCATCCGGCGTCGGTCTTCATGGGCGACTGCGGCTCCAACCTGCTCGGCCTGCTGCTCGGCGGCGTGATCGTCGAGGGGTCGCTCAAGACGAACGCCCTGATCGCGCTGATCGTGCCGCTCGTCGTCCTGGCCGTGCCGTTCCTCGACACGGGCTTCGTCGTCGCCAAGCGGATCAAGTACCGCCGGCCCGTCTACGAGGCGGATTCGAACCACTTCCACCACCGCTTCCACCGGATCGGGTTCTCGCAGCGCCGCACCGTGCTCTACCTCTACGCGTGGACGGTCACGATGGCCGGACTCGCCGTCGCGCTGCGCTTCATCCCGTACTCCGATCGCGGCGATCTGAACGCCGGCTGGTCGCTCGTGATGGGGGCCTGCTTCGCCGTCGCGCTGGCCGCGAGCGTCTACCTCGTGCTGGTGCTGGAGATCCTCAAGCTGCGCCGCCTGCGCGCGTGGCAGCTGCGCCACGCGGACCCCGACACGAGCGAGCACGAGATCGACGCCGACGTGGAGCGCCGGCTGGAGACGGGCGAGTTCCGCGCGCTCGAGGAACAGATCTGACTCCGGTTCGAGCCGTCGAATTGCTTGCGCAAACCCCCTTTGGGCTGGTACGGTCGCTCTGACCGCAACGAGACGCGACTTGCAGTAGGAGGTGAGCAGACCGAATGACGACCAGCATGTGCTTTGACCCCCGGATTCCCAATGGGACCGCGCGTGCGCTCGTCTTTACCGGCTCTGCTCGCCGCGCGCGTCTCATGGCCGGCTGACCTTCAGCCAGCTGTAGCACCGTCCGCGGGCCGTGAGCCGCCCGCGATCGCTGCCCACCGTGGTTGCGCTCCCACCCGCCGTGCGCTTGCGCTCGCGGGCGGCTCCTCAACAGTCAGTTCCATCGATCCTACGAGGAGTCTCACCATCATGCATTCGAACCTCCACGACGAGCTGTACCGCGCAGAGGCCGCTGACCGCGTCCGGCGCGCGCACCGCGCCGTACTCCCCCTGCGACGCCAGCACCCGCCGCCCATACGCGGCCGGGTGGCGTACGCCGCGGCGCGGCTGGCCCACCGGCTCGACCCCGAGTCGGCGCGGCGAGCGATCTAACCGGTTTCCGAAGGCCGAGCGTCTCGCCCGACAGGCGACACGTGGATCCAGCGGGCCCGTCCTCTCCTCCGGGGGCGGGCCCGTTACGCTCCATCGCCGTGGAGATCGCCCGGCTGGAGCACAGAGACCCGTTCATCACGCTCGACGGATCGGAGATCCGCGAGCTTGCCGGCGTGCCGACGGGCAACGCCGCCAACCAGTCGCTCGCCCAGGCGACCGTGCCGCCGGGCGCGACCACCGAGGCGCACTACCACCGCGCGTCCGAGGAGATCTACCTCTTCACCGCGGGTGCGGGCCGGATGGTCCTCGCCGGCGAGGAGGCCCCGGTCCGCGCGGGCGACTGCGTCGTCATCCCGCCCGGCGCCGAGCACCGGCTCGTCAACGACGGCGCCGAGCCGCTCGTGCTGCTCTGCTGCTGCTCACCGCCCTACTCGCACGAGGACACCGTCCTCACGGCGTCCGCCGTTCGAGCGGGTTGACCGCGGGGCCCTCGATCACCGTGCCGTCGGTCGCGAAGCGCGAGCCGTGGCACGGGCAGTCCCACGAGCGCTCGGCCGGGTTGAACTTCACCTGGCAGTAGAGGTGCGTGCAGATCGGCGAGACCGCGTGCACGACGCCGTCGTCGTCGCGGAACGCCGCCACCCTGTCGCCGTCGACCTTGACGATGCCGCCCTCGCCGGGCGCGAGCTGCTCGAGCGAGCGGACGTCCGGCGGCGCGAGGCGGCCGCCGAAGAAATGCGCGCCGATGCTGATCTGCTCGCGCAGCAGCTTCGGGGTAGCCGCGAGCTTGAAGCGGTTGGCGTCGAACGTCGCCGCCCACGGGTTCTCGCGCTCGAGGATCGCGTCGGAGAGCATGATCGCGGCCGCGGCGCCGTTCGTGATGCCCCACTTCTTGAAGCCGCTGGCGGTCCACAGGCGCCGCGCGAGCGGCGACAGCTTTCCGACATACGGGATCCCGTCCGCGGGCATCGCGTCCTGGGCCGACCAGCGGTACTCGACCGACTCGACGTCGAAGCGCTCCCGCGCCCAGGTCTCGAGCGCGGCGTAGCGGGCGACAGGGTCGCTCGTCCCGGTGCGGTGGCTCTCGCCGCCGACGATCACCAGCTCGCCGCCGTCGTACGGGGTGGCGCGCACCGAGTGCGACGGCGACTCGGTCGACAGGAACATGCCCTGCGGCGTGTGCCCGCGCGCGCGGATGCCGATCGCGTAGGAGCGCTCGGCCGCGAGGCGGGCGAAGAACAGGCCGCGGTCGAGCGTCGGGTAGTGGGTGGCGATCACGACCGCTCCCGCGGTCAGCTCCGCGCCGGCCTCGGTGCGCACGCGGCACGCGTCGCCGTCGTCGACGCCGGTCACGCGCGTGCGCTCGAACACGTGCGAGCCGTCGCCGTGGAGCGCGTCCGCGACCGTGAGCAGGAAGAGGCGCGGGTGGAGCTCGGCCTGGTCGCCCAGCCGCACGGCGCCGGCCACGTCCCACGGTAGGTCGACGTCGCCGACCAGCTCGGCGTCCAGCCCGGCGGCGCGGGCGGCGTCGACCTCCTTGCGCAGCGAGTCCAGGTCGGACTCGTCCTGCGCGTAGGTGAACGCCGGGCGGCGGCGGAAGTCGCACTCGATCCCCTCGGCGACGCGGTCGGCGATCAGGTCGAGGCCGGCGGCGTTCGCCTCGGCGTAGTGGCGCGCGCCCTCCTCCCCGAAGCGCGAGCGCACCTGGTCGTAGACCAGGCCGTGCAGCACCGTCGCCTTGGCCGTCGTGTAGCCGGTCACGCCGGTCGCGACGCGGCCGGCCTCCAGCAGCGCGACCGTCCTGCCGGCCCGCTTGAGCAGCTCGGCGGTCAAGAGGCCGAGAATGCCGCCGCCGACGACGCAGACGTCGACGTCGAGCGTCGCGTCGAGCGGCGGATACGTGGTGTGCGGCGCGGTGTCCATCCATATGGACGTCGGGCGGCCGGGGAGCGTCTGGGGCATGACCGGCTCCCTACCCGGGGGAGCCGGGAGACATGACCAGCGGGGCCGGCGCGTGCGCCCGAGCGGGTCGACCCCGCCGCGCTGCTCGACTAGCTTTCCAGCCGCGCGTCGAGCGTGATCTCCGGCACGCCGGCGAGCGCCTTCGAGACCGGGCAGTTCTCCTTCGCGGCCGTCGCCGCCTGCTCGAAGCCGGCCTGGTCGACGCCGGGTACGCGCCCGACCGTGGCGAGCTCGATCTTCGTGATCGCGAAGCCCTCGCCCTGCTTGAGCAGCTGCACCCTGGCCTCGGTGCGGATCGACTCGGGCGGGTTGCCGCCCTGGCTGAGGACGCCAGACAGCGCCATCGAGAAGCAGCTCGCGTGCGCCGCGCCGATCAGCTCCTCCGGGTTGGTGCCGGGCTCCTCCTCGAACCGTGTCTTGAACGAGTAGGCGCCGTCGAGGGCGCCCGACGCGCTGCTGAACTTCCCCTCGCCGGTGGGAAGATCGCCCTGCCACTCCGCCGTCGCGGTCCTGATCGCCATCGAGTCCTCCTGGGTCGCGTGGTCGAGTGGCGGATGGTGTCACCTGGCGACTCCGTCGCCGTCGTGACGTACACTGACGTCATGGCAGCGACAGAGGTGCTCGATCTCGCGCAACCGGCCGCGGCCGCCGCGACGGTGGACGCGCTGAACGACCGGCTGGCCGCGGAGGCGCGGGTGCCGGACGACGTCGGCGCCGCCGTCCGGGCGCTCGCCGCGGGGGTCCGGGCCACGCCGCTGGAGCGCTGGACGGCGGCGGATCCCTATCTCGCGCTGCTCGTGCACCGGGCGGTCCTCGACGCGCAGGCGGCGGTGGACGAGGGCGCGCGCGACGCCCTCCGGGTCGCGCTCGAGCGGCTCAGCCACGCGCTCGCGGCGCTGGGCGAGGCGGAGGAGGTGGGCGACGCGCGCACGCCGAAGGAGCTGGCGCGCTGGCTGGCCGACGCCGTCGAGGTGCCCCAGCGCGACCTCGCCGACCTGCTCGGCGTCGACCTCCGCCGCTTCCAGCGCTGGATCTCCCCGCGCGAGCGGACGCAGCCCGAGGGCGAGGACGCGCGCCGGTTGCGCGCGCTCGCGCGGCTCGCGGGCCAGCTGCGGCACGCGTTCACGCCGGCGGGCGTGGTCGCGTGGTTCGACTGGCCGCGCCCGGAGCTGGGCGGT
>DATHJG010000116.1:0-3433 GCA_035489875.1 Solirubrobacteraceae bacterium
CGTCCTCCCCGATCCTCACGCGCGAACTGCTCTACACCGCCGTCACCCGAGCCCGCCGGGAGCTCATCCTCGTCGGCACGGAGGACGCGATCCGCGCGGCAGTCTCCCGCCCCGTGGCGCGGGCGTCGGGGCTGCGCTGGCGGCTGTCGGCTGGTTCCGGTCGTTGAGGCTGCCACTCGAGCGTTGAAGAGCGCTGCTCGCGGTTCGACGCCGCTGCCTCAGCTGCGCCCTGCGATCGCGCGCAGCCGTGGCATCACGACCTCGCTGGCACGCGCCTGGCTCGCCGCGTCCGGCCGCAGGAAGCCTGGGATCGCTCGCACGAAGCCCACGTCGTCGAGCAGCTCGCCCATCTCGCCGGCGAGATAGGCGTCGACGGTTGCCGGCGCTCGGCGAATCTCGTCGACGAGCTCCGCTCGGCCGTCGGCGAGCGACACGACGTCCTCGAGGTCGCGGCTCACGAGATGGTCGCCGTCGCCGCGTCCCAGGAACGCCTCGATCTTCGTGGCGACCAGGTACGGCGGCGTGACCGCGCGGATCGCCGCGCTGGAGGGAAGCGTGCGCTCCACGGCGTGTGGCAGGGCCTCGGCCTGCCAGCGGTTGGCGAACCCGAGGAGTCGCGCATCGGCGGGCATCACATCCAGGATCAGATCGTCCGAACCTTCCGACGCGTACCGCCACCGGCAGATGACCTTGCTCTGCTGGTCCTCGCGGAACCCCGTCGCTCGCAGTCGCTTCTCGAACGCATGCAGGCCGGCACGCGTGTGCACTTCGAGCACGGCATCGACATCCTTGGTGGGCCGCGGCGCAGGAGCGCCAGGATCGGTGATCCAGAGGACGACCGTGGCGCCGCCCACGAACACCAAGTCGTCCGCGAGCGGGCCGAGTGCCGCGGCCGCCCGTTCGAGCAGCTCGATGCTCATGTGGGGAGCGACGCTCGGAGGCGGTCGGTCATCTGCTCGCGAGCAAAGCGGAGCGTCCGTGCGTCAGCCGGGCCGCGCAGCGCGTCGGCGAGCGCGAGCAACTCGTAGAAGCCTTCGTTCTCGCGGGCGAGACTGATCGCCGCCGGATGCAGTGGCTGGAGCTCGATGCCGCGCACCGTCCCGTGCGGGTCGGGCCAGACCGGGGGTAACTCCGGCGTGTTCGCCAACTCGCGGCTCAGTGGCGCGACCGCCCACGCCGTCGGCACGCCACGCGTCTCGCCGCCCCGAATCGCCGGAACGACATATCGAGCCGCGTGCACGAGAAACTCCTCGGCCTGTGCGCCGGGAGCGGTGCGCCGCCGCGGGTCATACAGCCCCACCGCCTCGAGCCGTGACAATGCGCGCTGCACGCTGGCGAGACTCAGATGCGTCTCGCTTGCCAGCGCGCGGACAGACCCCAGCGCGTGGTGGGAGTGGGCAAGCCACAGCAGCACGAGCACGTCCTGTCCGCGAAGCATGAGACGAGTGTACTGGCGCGACCCATGTTTCGATACATGGGTCAGCGGATCGGCGCTTCAAGGACCCGGCGCTGATCCTGCCGCTCGTCGAACGCTGCGGATCGCGCGTCGAACCAGACGACGTCAGGCGGCGTCGGCAACGGCGTCGTCGGGCATTGCCAGCTCCCGGCGGATCATCGCGACATCGGGCGCGGTCCCTGCCGCTACGGCTCCGCGCGCCGCGCTGTTCTCGAGCGTTCGCAGCCAGCGCTCGAGCCGTGGACGCTGCGCCGCGGAGCGCGCCGCTTCGCGCGGGGTCAGGCCGGCGAAGCGAGGATCTGGCTCGTCGAGCATGCGCAGGAAACGGTCGCGCGCGAAGCCCGCGATGACGGCCTCGCGAATGTCGGTTGGGACCGACGGCTCGCCCTCCGGCGGCGCGCCGCCCGCCGGCCGCGACTCCGGGCCGTCCCACTCCAGCGGTTCGAGCCGCCGCTCGACCAGACGCGCACGAGCTCCGAGCGTGCCGGTGACGAGGGCGATGGCGCCGTCCAGCCGCTGCTCGGAGATGGCGTGGAAGGTCAGCTCGCGCGGGCGCAGCTCGAACGTCCCGAGGCCGATCCTGCTGCCGTCCGCGCTCACGCACCGCTCCTCCGGATCGACGAACACGGGCGTCGATTCGAGCAGCACGGCACGCGGGGGGAGCTCGGGCCGCCGGGCGGCGAGCTCCCGGCGCGGCGCGGTCCACTCGAGGCAGATGCCATCTCCGTCCTCCGTGTCTGCCATGTCCACGAGGTCGGGATGACGCTCGAGCATCGCCCCGGCGTCGTCACCCGAGAGCTTCCAGCGCGCGTGCGCCTCGACGACGTCGTCGCCTTCGAAGGTGAAGACGCTCGGTGGCGCGTGGCGGCTCGGGGGCGAGAAGCGCAGGAGCTGCGCGGCGTGGACCCTGAACGCGGCGCGCGGTGTGATGGAGTCCTCGGCCGCGAGGCGGTGGACCTCTGCGACGAGCTCCTCCTCTTCACTGGCCTCGAAGACGCCGGCCGGACCCCAGAGCTCGTGGCCGCGAGCACCGGACATGACGCGGCCGAGCAGCACGTCCCACCGAGCCGTCCCGCGCGAGACATGCTCGCTGCGCACGGTGACGACGGCGTCGCCGAACACCTCCTCGAGCTCGATCGACGCCCCCGCCCGGACCGAACGTGCGCGCCAGAGGCCGAGACGCGCCTCCGCCAGGCTGCTGGCCGCCACCCGCTCCGCCTCGCTGAGCCCGGGAAGCTCGCAGAACCGTCGCGCCGGGGTGCCGCCACCGGGAAGCTCGCGATCCAGGTGCGCGTAGGAGCAGAGCAGCGCGACCGTCTCGCTCGTCATCGTCCGGTCATCGCCGCAGAGGTCGTCGATCGCCGCATCGAGATGCGCGGGGTGCTCGGCGATCGTCCACTCCTGCAGCCGCTCCCAGACCCGATCAGTCGTGATGCTGGCGCGGCGCCTCTCCGCAGCGCGCTCGAGACAACAGAGCTTGTGCTTGCGCCCGCTCCCACAGGGGCATGGCGCGTTTCGTCCACGCTTCGCCATCGTCGGAACGCTAGGACGGCCTGCGGACGGATCGGCGCGGGCGACGGCCGCGCGCCAGGCGTTCAGCGCTCGCCCGTCGCGACGCCCAAACGGTGATCGATCGCCTCCACGCTGGCCGGGATGCGCAGCCGCTCGGCCTCCTGCGGGTAGGCCTGCGCGAGCTTGGCCAGCTCGGTGCGCAGGAACGCGAGGCCGTCGTCGAGCTGGGACTCGCCGGCGTCGGAGCGCCGCGTGACTCCCATCGCGCGGTTCACGCGCGCCTGCGCCTGCGGCCAGGTGTAGGCGGGGTCGATGTCGCGGCGCAACTCGGCCCAGCGCCGCGCGAGGCGGTCGAGCGCCTGGCGCTTGGCCTCGACCCGACGGTGGGCGGGAACGGATGCTGGCGCGGCGGAGGGTGCCGAGGGCCCGATGCGCTCGCGGCGGACGAACTCGAGCACCGAGCGC
>DATHJG010000117.1:0-2273 GCA_035489875.1 Solirubrobacteraceae bacterium
CCACCTTCCCGGGCGCAGGGCCATCGGACAGCCACACACGCGGCGCTCACCGCCGCGCCCGCGCCGCCTGGCGGACGAGGTGGTCGCGCTCGGCGACGGTCGTGGCGCGGCGGGCGGCCTCGGCGTAGGCCTCCGCGGCCGCGGGGAGGTCGCCGTCCAGCTCGTGCAGGTGACCGCGGACGGCGTGCCAGCGGTGGCGCTCGCCGATCACGTCGCGCAGCCGGTCGGTCTCGCGCAGCCCGGCGGCGGCGCCGAGGACATGGCCGACCGCGACGGCGCGGCCGAGCACGGCGGCGGGGTCCTGGCGCACGGGGTCGTCGGTGAGCGCGACGAGGTCGTCGTACCAGCAGAGGATCTGCGGCCAGTCCGTCTCCTCGGCGCTCGCCGCGTCGTCGTGCAGGGCGGCGATGGCGGCCTCGAGCTGGTAGCGGCCCGGCGGCCGCGCCTCCGTCTGCAGCGCCAGCGCCGACTGCAGGACGCGCACGCCCTCGGCGATCTCGCGTCTGTCCCACAGGCCGCGGTCCTGCCGGTCGAGCGTGACGAGGCGGCCCTCGGCGTCGACCCGCGCGGGCAGGCGCGCGTGGTTGAGCAGCATCAGCGCGAGCAGGCCGCGCGCCTCCGGCTCCTCGGTCGCGAGCGTGAGCTGACGGGCGAGGCGGATCGCCTCGCGGGCCAGGTCGACCCGGCCCGCGTGACCGGCCGTGTAGACGAGGTAGAGCACCCGCAGCACGACGGCGAGGTCGCCGGGCCGGTCCAGCCGGCGCCCCCGCACCGTCCGCTTGGCGCGGCTGATCCGCTGCGCCATCGTCGCCTCCGGGACGTAGAAGGCGTCGGCGATCTCGCGCGTCGTGAGGCCGCCGACCGCGCGCAGCGTCAGCGCCACCTGCGAGGCCGGTGCGAGCGCCGGGTGGCAGCAGCGGAAGAGCAGGAAGAGCGTGTCGTCGCCGACCTCCTCCGACGCGGCCTCGGGCCGCGGCTCGGCCTCCGCCTCCTCTTCGCGGCGGTGACGGGCGACCTCGCTGCGGCGGGCGTCGACCAGCCGCCGGGTCGCCACGCTCGTCAGCCACGCGCGCGGGTCGCGCGGCGGATGCTCGGGCCAGACCCGCAGCGCCTCCAGCAGCGCCTCCTGGAGCGCGTCCTCGGCGGCGTCGAACTGCTCGCCCCGCCGCACCAGCCCCGCGAGCACCGGCGGGACGAGGGCGCGCAGCGCGCCGTCGTCCCACGCCGACCTCGGCTCGTCGGCCACGACCTGGTCAGTCCTCGGACGAGGACTTCCCGGACATGACCTCGCGCACGTCGATCCACTCGTACAGCGGCCCGCCGCCCGGGCCGGGCTCGGAGGAGATGTACGCCGCGAGCTCGACCGCGCGCTCGCGCGACTCGACGTCGACCATGTACCAGCCCGCAACGAGGTCGCTGGTCTCGGGCAGCGGGCCGTCGGTGGTGACCGGCGCGGCGTCCGGCCCGCCGTATCGGACCCAGGTCTGCGCCTGCGTCAGCGCCTGCCCGTCGACGTACTCGCCGTTCTCCTGCAGCAGTTCTCTGACCTGCCCCAGGAAGGCCATGTGCGCCTCCACGTCCTCGGGCGCCCACTGGTCCATCGGCGGGAAGGGGTGGTGCGGCTCCGGGCCGCCGCTGTAGTGCTTGAGGAGCAGATACTTCGGCATGGTGGTCTCCTGGTGTCGGGGGCCGCGCCTGTCGCGGCCTTCACCTGCTGAGCGGAGCCGGTCACGGCTTCTCGACATCGAATCTGGAGGTTGCCCAATCCGGCACCCAGGTCACGCCGTCGTGGCTCCGCTCGGGCCGGAACCGTAGCTCGATTGGCTGGGCATGGCGAGCTGAAATCGCCACGAATCGGCAGCGATCCGCGGCAAATGGAGCGCGATGGGGGTGGATTCCGGTGGATTACCGGGGAGGCGAACCCGACCTGGCAGGGACTTCCGAAAGTGGAGCTAGGCGGATTCGAACCGCTGACCTCTTGGGGTGCGATCCGAGGGACGGCGC
Source organism: Solirubrobacteraceae bacterium (assembly GCA_035489875.1). Lineage (GTDB taxonomy): Bacteria > Actinomycetota > Thermoleophilia > Solirubrobacterales > Solirubrobacteraceae > DASQMT01. The sequence goes on from DATHJG010000117.1 coordinate 2,005, forward strand.
GACTGGCCTTACGAACGAAGCCAGTCGCGCGGCTTAGGACCTCACACAATTGATGAGGACATGGGACACGGACAACCTGATGTATCGACGCCGGATCGGTTCCGGGCGAGCGCACATCCCGAACGAGGAAGGACCCATGCCTACGGTCAACGAAGACTCCGCATCCCCCAGGAACGTCCTATTCCGACTTTCCGCAATCTGCCTTCTTCTCGGCGCCCTCACAATTTTGGCCGTAGGTTGCGGATCGTCAGGGGACGACACCTCCTCCC
>DATHJG010000118.1:0-2176 GCA_035489875.1 Solirubrobacteraceae bacterium
AACTATGCGTGCGGTGCCGCGCTCCAGAAGCTGAACGTGACCGGCGCGATCGCGCAGAAGTTCCGTGGCGCGGTTGGGACGACCGCCCGGACCGGCTACCTCAAGAACTACGTGTACGACGACCGGCTGAAGTACCGCAGCCCGCCGTACTTCCTCGATCCCGTCCAGGCGGCCTGGAAGGTCAATCGCAGCAACGAGCAGGTGCCAGCCGCCGCCGCGGCGGGCGCGCACTAGGCCGCCGGGCAGGGCGCGCCGAAGACGTTGTCGTCCTCGTCGCGCTCGTCCACCGACTCGTCCGGGTCGAGCGTGACGACGAGCGGGGCGCCCGCCGTGCAGGGCGGGCCGGTGAACGTGATGACGCGCTGGGTGCCGGCGGCGAGGCCGAGCACGGCGAGCGTGCCGAGGTCGTCGAGCGTCGCCGTGAACGGGTCGGCTTCGGTGCGGCCGTCGTTGCGGACGGTGACCGCGTAGCGCCGGGTGTCGGCGTCCGGACCGGGGAGGACGTCGACGCGGCGGGCCTCCAGGTCCGGGCGCAGGTCGGGCTGGCGGCAGGTCGCCGAGATGACGCGGGCGCTCTTGACGACCGCGTCGTCGGCGTCGAGCCAGCGGAAGCGCACGACGGTGCGGTAGCTCGCCGGCGCGGTCAGGTTGAGAACCGTCTTGGCGTAGGAGTAGCGGCGCACGGCGGGCAGCGACGTGAGCCAGGTGTCGAACCCCTCCGCCTCGATCCGGCGCCAGGCGTGGAGCTCGTCCTCGCGCACCTGCAGCGTGAACCGCACCTGCATCCGCTCGCTGTCGCGCGCCGGGCGCATGCGCGCCTCGAACGTCACCGTGCGGTCGACCGGGTCGAGCGCCGGGACGCAGTCGAGGACCTTCACGGAGGCCGCGTCGCGGGCCGGCGTGACCGCGTAGCCCGGCGACGAGCGCAGCGAGGCGACCGCCAGCACGACCAGGAGTGTCATAAGAGCGCGCGGCATCGGCGAGCCCTTAACGCACCGGGACCGCCGGGAGTTGCGCTGACCGCTAGGTGATCTGGTACACAGGCCCGTCGCCGCCCTCGGGTGGCGTCAGCCGCCCGCCCTTGGCGGTGATCGCGCCGCATTGCACGCAGTTCGACGGGTTGACGATCAGGTCGACGTGCCGGCCGTTCTGCGGCGCGTCCTCCGGCACCTCGTACACGCCCGCGGGGCACATCCACGCCCATGCCTCGGCCAGCTCGCGCGGCACGCGCTGCTGGATCCGGATGTGGCTGGGCGCGTCGTCGCGGGTGGCGTTCCCGGTCAGGAACACGCCCGAGAGCTTGTCGAACGTGTACTTGCCGTCGGGCTTCGGGTAGCGCTCGTCACGCTTCGTCACCAGCAGCGGCTGATCGGCGTCGCGGTGCATCGCCCAGTGCCCGCCGGGGATGCGGCCCTTGGTGATCACCATCGCGTTCGTGATCGCGCCGCCGACGATCAGGCCCTTGGCGAACGGCTGCTTCATGTTGCGCGACTCGTACAGGTCCTTGCCGATCTCCGAGTCGTGCACCGCGGTCTCATACGCCGAGAAGTCGCGCGAGCCGGCCTTGAGCTGGCGGTAGATGGTCTCCGCCGCGAGCATCCCCGAGCGGATCGCGTAGTGGATCCCCTTGAGCTTCGGCACGTTGACCATGCCGCCCGCGTCGCCGCAGATCACCATGCCCGGCGCGTGCAGCCGGGGCATCGCCCAGTAGCCGCCCTCGGGGATCGCCTTCGCGCCCCACGCCACGCGCTTCCCGTCGGCGAGGATCTTGCGCACGAGCGGGTGCAGCTTGAACTGCTGCAGCACGTCGTGGACCGAGAGCCGCGCGTCGGCGTAGTCGAGCCCGACGACGAAGCCGAGCGACACGCGCGGCTTCCCCCCCTCGCGGTTCATCGGGTAGATCCACGAGCCGCCGAACTCCTTGTACTTCGCCTGCGGGCGCAGCGGCCAGCCGAGCGTGTGGATCACGCGGTCGAGCGGCCGCTCGACCTCCCACACCTCCTTGACGCCCAGCGCCCACACCTGCGGATCGGTGCCCGCGAGCCCGAGGCCGGCGATGGCCGCCCCGGTGAGATGCCCCCAGCAGCCCTCGGCGAGCACGGTCGCCTTGGCCACCACGTCGGAGCCCGGCTCGAAGTTCGACTTCTGCCCGCCCTCCTTGTCGCGCCCCTTGTCG
>DATHJG010000119.1:0-2282 GCA_035489875.1 Solirubrobacteraceae bacterium
CCGGCGCGTTCGACTTCTCGAAGGAGCTCCGCGCGCCCAGCATCGTCGCCGCCGAGCGCGGTCCCGAGGACCCGACCGCGGTCCGTCGCTGGGTGATCTACCTGGGGTACGGAGCGGCCCTCGTCCTCAGCGCGCTATTGATCGGCTGGGGGGTCTTGCGTCCCGCTCCGGCGGTGCTGGCGATCGCTGTTCTGCTTACCCTGCGTGCCGACGCGGCCGAGGCGCAGGCGCCTCGACGGGGGCCGGTCCCGCCCACCATCCAGACGGTTCCGGCGGCGCCGGGCATGCGCTTCGAGCTCGATGGCCACCGCTTCGAGGCCGATCGCGCCGGACGAGCGACGCCGCCGGCCGCGTTCCGGCGAGCCGGCGCGTCGCTGCGCGCCCTCGACACGGAGATCGCGCCAGGCGTCCGCGCGAGGTTCGACCGCTGGTACTCCGGCCGCAGGATCGCCGCGCTCAACCTCGACCACCGCGTCGGGATCAGCTTCGTCGACCTGGACGCGAACGCCGTCGCGCCAAGCGCCGTCACGTCGGTGACATTGCGGGGCAGCGACGGGAGCCGGCACGTGCTGGCAGACGCCCGCCGGGTGTGGCTGCAGGGCAACCGGGTCGTGCCCGAGAGCCAGGGCAGGACCTCCACGCGGCTGTACTACTCGGCAGACGAGGTGCTAGTCGCCGGTTCGAACGTCGTGCACCGCGGCCAGCAGCGCTTCTTCCCCGCAGCCAGTCCGAAGATGCAACTGCGGCTGCTGTTGTTCGCGGTCCGCGTGACCGTCCGCGACGCCCTGCTGGGCTTCCCGATCGGCTCCGCCGTCCGCCTCGAGTACCCCAACGGCCGCGAGCAACGGGAGGCACTGGGGCGCAGCGCCGACCTCACCCTGAAATCGCTGCCACGAGGCGACTACCGGGTGAGCGTCGAGGCGCTCGGCATTTCCTCGTCGAGACCGATCGCCCTGTCTCGCGACCAGGAGGTGAACCTGCGGGTGATCAGCTGGCTGGACATCGCCGTCGTGTTGCTGATCCTCGGGTCGCTCGCCCTGGCGCTGCTGTTCATCCGCCGCCCCGCACCGGCCGGCCGCCGGCACGCTGCCCGCCTCGTCTCGTCGGTGCTGGTCGCGGTCGCGGTCGTCACGGCCACAGACCCGCCGGCGAGGGCGGCGGGGCCACCCGACCGGCTGTTCGCCTACTACTACATCTGGTTCAACGCCGGCTCGTGGAATCGAGCCAAGATCGACTATCCGCTTCTCGGTCGTTACTCGAGCGACGAGCGGGAGGTGATGCGAAAGCACGTCGAGTGGGCCAAGCGGGCGGGCATCGACGGCTTCATCGTGAGCTGGAAGAGCACGCCGGTTCTCAATCGCCGCCTGCGGCGGCTCGCCGAGGTCGCCGAGGCGGAGCGCTTCAAGCTCCTCGTCATCTACCAGGGCCTCGACTTCGAGCGCGAGCCGCTTCCCGCGGCACGCGTGGCCCGCGACCTGGACGTCTTCGAACACCATTACGCGCGGCGGCGGCCGTTTCAGGTCTTCGCCAAGCCCTTGGTCATCTGGTCGGGCACACCCCGGTTCACGCGGGCCCAGCTCGCGAGCGTGACGGAGCAGGCGCGGCGAAAGCTGCTCGTGCTGGCCTCGGAACGGAACGTGGCGGGGTACCGGCGCGTCGCCGGCGTCGTGGACGGCAACGCCTACTACTGGGGGTCGGTCGATCCGGCGACGTACCCGGGCTATGCCGAGAAGCTGGCGGAGATGGGAGAGGCGATCCATTCGCGCGGCGGCCTCTGGATCGCGCCCGCGGCGCCCGGCTTCGACGCGGGGCTCGTCGGCGGCAGCAGCGTCGTCGATCGCAGAGACGGGGCGACCCTGCGCACCCAGCTCGACGCGGCGACCGGCTCGTCCCCCGATGCGATCGGTCTGATCAGCTGGAACGAGTTCAGCGAGAACACGCACGTCGAGCCGAGCGAGAGGTACGGCTCGCGTTACCTGGACGTCGTCGCCGACGTGCGCGGCGCCAGGATTCCGGAGCTGCGCGACTTCGACTCGAGCGAGCCGGCGGCCACGGGAGTGAACTACGGCTTGCCGCTCCTGGGCGGGGTGGCGCTGTTCTTCGTCGCGGGCTTCCTCGTGCTGCTGAGGCGCTCACGGCGACGCCTTCCACCCGCTTCCGGTCTCACTCGTGGAGGGTACGGAGATCCCCAATAGGCGGCCTTGCGGCCCACTTTTCTGCGTTCTAGGGTCGAATCGAGGAGGATCTGACTTGACGCCCAGACGCCCGGTAGCCACCCGGCG
>DATHJG010000120.1:0-4161 GCA_035489875.1 Solirubrobacteraceae bacterium
GGCGCCGGCCGAGCCGGTGGCCGAGGCCGCGCCGGTTGAGGCGCCGGTCGAGCCGGTGGCCGAGGCCGCGCCGGTCGAGGCGCCCGCTGAGCCGGTGGCCGAGGCCGCGCCCGTCGAGCCGGCCGCCGAGGAGGAGACGCCCGCGAAGCCGGCCAAGAAGCCGCGCAGCCGCGCGAAGAAGAAGGACGTCGAGGCCGCGTCCGCCGACGAGACGACCGACACCCAGGAGAAGGACCCCACGTGAGTACCCCCACGATCACCGCCGCGCAGGTCAAGGAGCTCCGCGACCGCACGGGCGCGGGGATGATGGACTGCAAGAAGGCCCTGGCAGAAACCGATGGCGACATCGAGAAGGCCGTCGAGCTGCTGCGCGTCCGCCTCGGCGACAAGGCCCTGAAGATGGGCGGCCGCGAGGCGAACGAGGGCACCGTCCAGGCCTACATCCACGGCAACGGCAAGGTCGGCGTGCTCGTCGAGGTCGACTGCAACACCGACTTCGTCGCCCGCAACGAGGACTTCATCGGCTTCGCCCGCGACGTCGCGATGCACATCGCCGCCTCCCCCTCGGTCCTGTACGTCTCCGAGGAGGACATCCCCGAGGAGGACAAGCAGGCCGAGCTGCGCGTGTTCGAGCAGCAGGCGGCCGACAAGCCGGAGAACGTCCGCGGCAAGATCGCCGAGGGCAAGCTGCGCAAGTGGATGGAGGAGGTCGTGCTCCTCAAGCAGCCGCACGTCAACCCCGACAAGCACGAGGGCAAGACGATCGAGCAGCTCCGCGCCGAGCTGTCGGGCACGACCGGCGAGAACGTCGTGATCCGCCGCTTCGCCCGCTTCGCGGTCGGGGCGTAGCGACCGTGGCGCCGCCCGCCTTCGAGCGCATCCTCCTCAAGCTGTCCGGGGAGGCGCTCATGGGCGACCTCGAGTACGGCACCGACCCGCAGCGCGTCGACTCGATCGCCGCGCAGATCAAGCACGTGCACGATCGCGGCGTGGAGGTCGCGATCGTGCAGGGCGCCGGCAACATCTTCCGCGGCATGAAGGCGGCCGCCGCGGGCATGGACCGGGCGACCGGCGACTACATGGGCATGCTCGCCACCGTGCTCAACGCCCTCACGCTGCAGGACGCGCTCGAGCGGCTCGGCGTGCACACGCGGGTGCAGAGCGCGATCACGATCTCCGAGGTCGCCGAGCCCTACATCCGCCGCCGCGCGATGCGCCACCTCGAGAAGGCGCGCGTCGTGATCTTCGCGGCCGGCACCGGCAACCCGTTCTTCACGACCGACACCGCCGCCGCCCTGCGCGCGCTGGAGATCCACGCCGAGGCGATCCTGATGGCCAAGAACGGCGTCGAGGGCGTGTTCAGCGCCGACCCGCAGCAGGACGCGAGCGCTGAGTTCATCCCCCAGATCACGCACCGCGAGGCGCTCGAGCGCGGATTGCGGGTGATGGACTCCACCGCGCTGTCGCTCTGCATGGACAACGGGCTCCCGATCTACGTCTTCAACATGAACGACGAACGGAACATCGATCGGATAGTTTCCGGCGAGCGTGTAGGCACGCTGGTGACGACATGAGCATCATCGACGACTTCCTCGCAGACGCCCGCGAGCACATGGCCAAGTCGGTCGAGGCGACGCGGACCAAGTTCAGCTCCGTCCGCACCGGACGCGCGAGCCCCAACCTGCTCGACCGCATCGTGGTCGACTACTACGGCGCCCAGACGCCGCTCAAGCAGCTCGCGACGATCCATGCTGCCGAGGCGCGCCTGCTCACGGTGCAGCCGTACGACAAGAACTCGATCAAGGGGATCGAGCGGGCGATCATGGAGTCCGACATCGGCCTGACGCCGTCCAACGACGGCCAGCTCATCCGGCTCACGATCCCCGAGCTCACCGAGGAGCGCCGCAAGGACCTCGTCAAGGTCGTGCGCGGCCTCGCCGAGGAGGGCAAGGTCGCGCTGCGCAACATCCGGCGCGACACCATGCACGACCTCCGAGAGCTCCGCGACGCCGGTGAGTCCGGCGCGGACGACGAGCACCGCGCCGAGGAGGCGCTGCAGAAGCTGACGGACGAGAAGGTCCGCGAGCTCGACGCGCTCGTCAAGGCCAAGGAAGAAGAGATCCTCGAGGTGTGAGCGCCTCCGGCGCCACCTACGTCGCGATCATCACCGACGGCAACGGGCGCTGGGCCAAGCAGCGCGGGCTGCCGGTGGAGGATGGCCACCGCGCGGGCGCGGACGCGGTCAAGGCCCGGCTCCGCGACGCCGTGGACCTCGGCGTCCGCGAGCTGACGGTCTACTCGTTCTCGACGGAGAACTGGTCCCGCCCGATCGAGGAGGTCGCGGCGCTGATGGAGATGTTCTCCGAGCGCATCCTGTCCGAGACGCCCGAGCTGCACGACGAGGGCGTCCGGATGCGCTTCATCGGCCGCCGCGCCGGCGTCGCGCCCGAGCTGCTCGAGCAGATGCGCTGGGCGGAGGAGAAGACCGACGCCAACGACCGGATCACGCTGTTCGTCGCGTTCAACTACGGCGGGCGGGCGGAGATCGTCGACGCCGCGCGGTCGTTCACCGGCACGAGCGAGGACGAGTTCCGCGCCCACCTGTACGCGCCCGAGCTGCACGACCCGGACCTGATCATCCGCACGAGCGGCGAGCAGCGGCTCTCGAACTTCCTGCTGTGGCAGTCGGCGTACTCCGAGCTGCACTTCACCGACGTGCTCTGGCCGGACTTCGGGCGCGCGGACCTCGAGTTCGCGCTCGCGGAGTACGAGGCGCGACGGCGGCGCTTCGGCGGCCGCTGATGGCCGCCTCCTCGCGCCGCCGCGCCCAGCGCTCGCGGCGGCGCAACAGCGCGTCGGACCTTGGCGCGCGCGTCTGGGTCGCGATCCCGGCGATCGGCTACGCGATCGGCATCATCGCCCTCGGCGGTCCGTGGTTCGCCGCCGGCGTGGTCGTCCTGGGCTTCGTCTGCCTGCACGAGCTGTTCCGCATGTACGAGGGCCTGCGCCCCGTGCGGCTGGCCGGCTTCGTCGGCGTGACCGGCCTCGCCGCGGCGGCGCACTTCGGCGGCGAGCACCAGGTGCTGCTGGCGACGGTCGCGTTCTTCCCGCTGCTGTTCCTGCTCGCGCTCGCGATGCCCGAGCGGCCGGACGTCCCGCTCACCGACGGGATGGCGATCACGCTGCTGGGGACGCTGTGGATCGGGCTGGCGATCGCCCACGCGATCATGCTGCGCGACCTTCCGCACGGCGACGGCGTCGTGATCGACGTGCTCGTCGGCACGTTCATCGGCGACACGGCCGCGTACCTCGGCGGCCGCGCGTTCGGCACGCGTCCGCTCGCGCCGCGCGTCTCGCCCAACAAGACGCTCGAAGGGCTGGCCTGCGGGATCGCCGGGGCGACGATCGCCGTGTGGTGCGCGGGTCTCTACCAGGACTGGCTGGGCGGATGGAACGCGCTGCTGCTCGGCGCGGTGGTTGGGCTCCTGGCGCCGCTCGGCGACCTGTTCGAGTCGAAGATCAAGCGCGACGCGGGCACGAAGGACGCCGGCACGCTGTTCGGCCCGCACGGGGGCGCGCTGGACCGGCTGGACGCCGCGTTCTTCACGCTGGTCGGCGGGTACTACCTGTGGCTGGCGCTGCTATGACGAACGTCGACGACTCGCGGCGCGAGGAGGAGCGCAGGCGCGATCGCCAGATGCTCGAGCTCCTCAACGAGCTGCGCATCGCGCTCCCGGGCGTCCAGATCCTCTTCGCGTTCCTGCTCACCGTGCCGTTCTCCATGCGGTTCGAGACGCTCACGTCGCTCCAGCGCGACATCTACTACGTGACGCTGATGGCCGCGACGCTCTCGGCGGCGTGCCTGATCGCGCCGTCGGCCGGCCACCGGCTGCGCTTCCACAAGCGCGACCGGGCGTGGATCGTGGAGTCGGCGAACCAGCTCATGATCGCCGGCCTGATCTTCCTCGCCATCGCGCTCTGCTGCTCGGTGCTGCTCATCACCGACCTCCTGTACAACGGCGCGCGCGTGTGGATCTTCCCCGGGGCGATGGCGCTCGTGATCGTCGGGCTCTGGTTCGTGCGCCCGCTGATGCGCCGCGGGCGCGGCAGGTCCTCCGGGCCGTAGACGAGGTTTGAACGCGGCCGACGGCAGCGACCGGG
>DATHJG010000121.1:0-4334 GCA_035489875.1 Solirubrobacteraceae bacterium
TCGTCAACCTACATTGACGTTGTGGCATTTGTCAACCGTCGTTGACGGCTGGGATCGGCCGTGCTGTACGTCAACTGCGGCATCGAGGGGGAGGGTTCGGGTGAGGCGCCGGGTCCGTGGTGCGCATGCATAACGTCGCACCAGCCCCCGAGCGAGGCGCGGCTGCGACGTTGTCCATGGCATCTCGGTACAACGTCGCACGAGCCGGTGAGCGGCGCCCGAATGCGACGTTGTCCATGGCCCTCCCACATCGCGCGACCGCGAGCCCTCGCCGCTCGACCTCTTCCACACCGCCGGGACCGTTCCCTCAATGCCGGTGTACAGCGCCGCCGGCGCCCGAGCACGACGCGTGCGCATCGCGCACCGCGCACGAACCACTCGCATTCGCAACGACTCTGCACCAACTCCGCACCGATCCAACGCGCACCCGGGCCGAACCCCGCGACCCCACCGTACGTTCCTCTCGTGCGCGCCACCTCGCCCCCGCCCGCTCTTCCCGTCGCGATCGCGGCCATACCCCTCCTGGTCGCGGTCCTTGTGCCGCTGGCGGTTCCCTCCACCGCCCTGGCTGAGCGATGGCTGCGGCCGGTTCCAGGCGAGGTGGCGCGCCCCTTCTCGTACACGCGCGACGCGCCGTTCGCGCGCGGCGCACACCGCGGCGCCGACCTCGCCGCCCGTCCGGGCACCCCGATCCGCTCCGCGTGCGGCGGGACGGTGATACACGCCGGGCCGGTCGCCCGTCAGGGCCGCGTCGTGAGCGTGCAATGCGGCGGCCGCCGCGTGAGCTACCTCCCGCTGGCGACCGTGGCGGTCCGCGCCGGAGCGACGGTTGGGGCCGGCGCGCCGATCGGCATCGTCGCCGCCGGCCACGGCGGCCTGCACGTCGGCGTCCGGCGCGAGGCCGACCGGTTCGGCTACGAGGACCCGCTCGCGCTGCTGCCGTCGCCCGGCCCGACGCGCCCGCCGTCGCCGGTCGCCGTCGAGCGCCCGCGACGCTCCGCACCGCGGCCGGCCTTTCCGCGGGTCGCGGGGCCGCGGCCCGCGCCGGTGCCGCGCGTCGCCGCGCCGCGGTCGGCCGTGCCGCACGTCGGCTCGCCACCCGTCGCCCCGCCTGCCCTCGCCGCGCCCCATCTCACCGCCACCCCTCGTGCCGCACCACCCGGCGTCGCGCCATGGCCGGTATGGGCGGGGCTGGCGCTGCTGCTCTCCGGAGCGGCGGGATCCGGCGCGGTCGTGGTTCGGCGTCGTCGCCCGGCCGGACTCGAACGCGGCAGCGCCACGCAGCGACCGTGCCCGACGGCCCCGGTGACCGCGCCACCGCTAGCCTCTGACGCCCCGAGATGGCCTACTACGTCACGACGCCCATCTACTACGTGAACGCGGCGCCGCACCTCGGCCATGCGTACACGACGATCGGGGCCGACATCCTCGCTCGTCACCACCGCCAGCGCGGCGAGGACGTGTTCTTCCTCACCGGCACCGACGAGCACGGCGAGCCGGTCGCGAAGGTCGCCGAGGCCGAGGGGATCTCGCCCAAGGAGCTGGCCGACCGCAACGCCCAGCGCTTCATGGACCTGCTGCCGCGGATCAACGTCTCCAACGACTTCTTCATCCGCACGTCCGACCCGCGCCACAAGGAGCGCGTCCAGCAGGTGATGCAGCGCGTGCACGACAACGGGCACACGTACAAGGGCGTGTACGAGGGCTGGTACTGCCCGAAGTGCGCGGACTTCAAGACCGAGGCGGAGATCGCCGAGGGCAACACCTGCCCGATCCACTTCATCCCGCTCGACTGGGAGCACGAGGAGAACTGGTTCTTCCGGCTCTCCACGTTCGAGCAGCCGCTGAAGGACCTCTACGCCCAGCGCATGGACTTCGTCGCCCCGAGGACCCGCTACAACGAGGCGCTCGCGTTCATCAACGGCGGCCTGCAGGACGTCTCGCTGAGCCGCTCGAAGCTGACGTGGGGCGTCCAGGTCCCCTGGGACCCGAGCCACGTGTTCTACGTCTGGTTCGACGCGCTCCTGAACTACTACACCGCGCTGTCGTTCGCCCGCGACGGCGAGGACCTGACCGACCGGTTCTGGCCCGCGACCTACCACATTCTCGGCAAGGACATCCTCAAGTTCCACGCGGTCTTCTGGCCCGCGATGCTGATGGCTGCCGACCTGCCGGTGCCCGAGCGCGAGCTGATCCACGGCTACCTGCTGATGCGCGACGCATCGGGCGAGGAGACGAAGATGTCCAAGTCGCTCGGCAACGTGCTCGACCCGTTCGAGGTGATGGACACGTTCGGCACCGACGCGCTCCGCTACTACTGCTTCCGCGAGGTCTCGTTCGGCCAGGACGGCGGCGTGTCCACGACCACGTTCGGCGAGCGCTACGAGTCCGAGCTCGCGAACGAGTACGGCAACCTGGCCAGCCGCACGCTCGCGATGATCGAGCGCTACCGCGACGGCGTCGTGCCCCCCGTCGACGTCGACCCCGCGCTGGCCCTCGACTTCGAAGGCCTCGTCGAGGAGGTCTCCGAGCTGCTCGACCGCGCGGAGATCACGCAGGCCCTGGACCGCATCTGGCAGCGCGTGCGGCGCCTGAACCGCTACGTCGAGGAGCGCGCCCCCTGGCAGCTCGCCAAGGACGACGCCGACGCCGAGCAGCTCGACGTCACCCTCCGCTCGCTCGCCGAGGGGATCCGCGCGCTCACCGTGCTGCTGCACCCCTACATCCCCGAGACGGCGGGGAAGCTGCTCGCGGCATTGGGGGAGGAGGAGCTCGCGCTGGAGACCGCGGCGTTCGGCGCGCGCCCCGGCGGCGGCACGGTCGCCAAGCTCCCGCAGCTGTTCCCCAAGCCGCAGTGATCGACAGCCACACGCACCTCGACACGACGCCCGGCACCGACGCCGAGATCGTCGCCGCCGCCCGCGCCGCCGGCGTCACGCGCATCCTCACGATCGGCACCGATCCGGAGAGCTCCCGCCGCGCGCAGGCCGCCGCGGAAGCGCACGACGACGTCTGGTTCGCCGCCGGCCACCACCCGAACAGCGCCACCGGCTACACCGACGCGATCACCGCCGAGCTGCGCGAGATCGCACGCCACCCACGCTGCGCGGCGATCGGCGAGACCGGCCTCGACGACTTCCGCGACTACGCGCCGCGCGCCGACCAGGAGCGGGCGTTCGCCGCCCACATCGACCTCGCGCACGAGCTCGGCAAGCCGCTCGTGATCCACACCCGCGCGGCCGACGACGACACGATCGCCACGCTCGCCCGCGACGCAAACGGCCTCGACGTCATCCTCCACTGCTTCTCGATGCCCGACCGCCTGGACGAATGCCTCGAGCACGGCTGGTGGATCTCGTTCGCCGGCAACGTCACGTACCCGAAGGCGCGCGAGCTCGCGTTCGCCGCCGAGCGGGCGCCGCTCGACCGCATCCTGGTCGAGACCGACGCGCCGTACCTCACGCCGCAGGTGGTCCGCAAGGAGCGCAACCAGCCGGCGTACGTCGTGCACACCGCGCGGTTCATCGCCGAGCGCCGCAGGATCGGCTACGAGGAGCTGGAGGCCGCGGTCCACGCCAACAGCGCGCGTCTGTTCGGCTGGTGAGCGAGCTTCCCGCCCAGCCGAGCCTGCGGCGGATGAAGGCGTTCGGCATCCGGCCCAAGCGCGACCTCGGCCAGAACTTCCTGATCGACTCGAACCTGCTCGACGTGATCGGCCGCGCTGCCGCGCTCGCCCCCGAGGACGTCGTGCTCGAGGTCGGCGGCGGCCTCGGCGTGCTCTCCGAGCACCTGGCCGCGCGCGTCGCCCACGTGCACGTCGTCGAGCTCGACCGCTCGCTCGAGCCGGCGCTGCGCGACGCCCTCGACCCCCACCCGAACACGACCCTGCATCTCGCCGACGCGGTCAAGCTCGACCTCGCGGCGCTCGACCCGGCGCCGACCAAGGTCGTGGCGAACCTGCCCTACGGGGTCGCGGCAAGCGTGATCTTGCGCACGATCTCCGATCTGCCGCGGGTCACCACCTGGGTCGCGATGGTGCAGAAGGAGGTCGGCGCGCGCTTCGCCGCCCAACCGGGCACGTCCGCGTACGGCGTGCCGAGCGTGCTCGCCCAGCTTGCCTGCGACGTGCGGGTTCTGCGGCCGGTGTCGCGTACCGTCTTCCTTCCCGTGCCGAACGTCGACTCCGTGCTCGTGGGCCTGACCCGCCGCGGCCCCGCTCCGGAGCCCGCGCTGCGGGCGCTGGTCCAGCACGGCTTCGCGCACCGCCGCAAGGCGCTCGCCCGGTCGCTCTCGCTCGCCCCGGGCGCGCCGGCGGGGATCCGCGACCGCGCCCG
>DATHJG010000122.1:0-2063 GCA_035489875.1 Solirubrobacteraceae bacterium
ACCGTGCACAAGGTGCGCGGCACCGACCACCTGATCGGCAAGCGGCTCGCGAGGGTGGTCGCGTCGGCCATCGGCTGATGCTGACCGAGCTCGCGCCGTCCCTGTCGCCGCGCGACGTTTGACAGCGGGGTCGCGGCGCACCGACACTGCCGTATGAGCGCCCGGTTCGAAGAACTCGACTTCCAGTCCACCCCGATGGGTGACCTGACCCTGCGCCGACGACACGAACCGGTGCTCGACGTCGATGTCTACGAGGTGAAGCTCGGTGACGAATACCTCATGTCGAGCCTATTCACGGTGGCCGAGGAGGAACTCGCCCGTCGCGGGCTCGGCGTCGTCGATGGCGAGAACCTCAACGTGCTCGTCGGAGGGCTGGGGCTCGGCTACACCGCGGCGACGGCTCTCGCCGATCCGCGCGTGGGCTCGATGACCGTGGTCGACACCCTCCCGGCGGTCATCGACTGGCACGAGCGAAAGCTGCTGCCGGTCTCGGCGGCGCTCGTCGACGACCCCCGCACGGTGCTCGTCAACGACGACTTCTTCGCCCTCATGCGAGCCGACCCGGCCGAAGACGGCCCGCGCTACGACGCGATCCTCGTCGACATCGATCACTCGCCGCGTCACCGGCTCGCGGCCAGCCACGGCGATCTGTACTCGCCCGCCGGGCTGCGCGCCGCATCCCGTCATCTGCGCCCCGGCGGCGCGTTCGCACTCTGGTCGGACGACCCGCCCGACGATGCGTTCCTCATCGATCTGGCCACCGCGTTCCCGGCCAGCGCCGCGCGGATCGTCGACTTCGACAACCCGCTGACCGGTGGCATCTCGTCGAATACGGTCTACGTCGCCACGACCTAGCATGTTGAGCGTGCCCGACGATCACGAGCCCGATGTCATCGCCGCAGACGGTACCCGCTTCAAGGGGCTGCCGCTCGGCGGTTCGGCGACCCTCGCCGACATCCCCGCTCTCGGCTGGAACGTCGCGCGCGGCGACACCGCGACCCCGGTCGCGACGGTGTCGATGGATGCGGTGCGAGCCAACGCGGACGCCATGCGCGGCTGGTGCGCCGCCCACGATGTCAGCCTCGCGCCGCACGCCAAGACCACGCTCTCGCCCGAGCTGATCGACGTTCAGCGCGATCGCGGCGTGTGGGGGATGACGGCGGCGCTCCCGCGCCAGGTCGCCCTGCTCTGGCAGCTGGGCGTCGGGCGCGTGATCCTGGCGAACGAGCTGACCGATCCGGCCGCGATCCGCTGGCTGGGTTCCCGACTCGCGACGGATGAGGCGCTCGAGCTGTCCCTGTATGCCGATTCGATCGCGGGTGTCGGCATCCTGGACCGCTCGATGAGCGAGGTCGACGGCGCACGCCCGCTCGACGTGCTCATCGAGCTCGGGCACGCGGGGGGACGCAGTGGCGCGCGATCGACCGCGGAGGCGGTCGCCGTCGCGGAGGCCGTGATCGCGTCACCGCGGCTGCGGCTCGCGGGCGTCGCCCTGTTCGAGGGCACGCTCGGCGCCGTGCGCACGCCCCAGATCCTCGGCGCGGTAGACGCCTTCCTGGGCGGCCTGCGAGATCTGCTCGCCGCCCTCGCCGGTCGCTTCGAGACGGCCGAGCCGATTGTGACCGCGGGCGGCAGCCACTTCTTCGACCGGGTCGTCGAGGTGCTCGCCGAGCCCGCGCGCGAGCACGGCGCACGCCTCGTGCTGCGCAGCGGCTGCTACCTCGTGCACGACCACGGCATCTACGGCCGCGGAACGCCGCTCGCGACCGGCGTCCGCGACGCCCCCGCGTTCGAGGCTGCGCTGACCGTCTGGGCGCGGGTCATCTCGTGCCCGGAACCCGGACTCGCCTTGCTCGACGCCGGCCGGCGCGACGTCTCGTTCGACGCCGGGTTCCCGCTGCCGCTCGAGCGCTGGCGCGACGGCGAACGTCTCGATGTCTCGGAGGCCGCGCGCATCGACGCACTCGGCGACCAGCACGCGTTCCTGCGGTTCGAGCGCCACGTCGACATCGCTCTCGGCGATCTCGTGCGGCTCGGGGTCTCTCACCCCTGCACCACGTTCG
>DATHJG010000123.1:0-3327 GCA_035489875.1 Solirubrobacteraceae bacterium
CCCGGACGAGGTAGGGGTCGTCGTCGCCGCCGCTCGTGGCGGCGTACGCGGCGGCCGCCGTGGTCAGAACGAGCACGCAGGCCATACCCAAAGGACTTCGTCCTCGGGCACAGGCGGCCAGCAGGCGGCGCGTCATCCCCCTCCTCCCGGACGCTGGCTCGGATCGCAGTCGGCGTTGGCGTCCGGCCCCGAGTCCACGAACGGCGCCGAGCCGTCGGCGGGCGCGGGGATCCCGCCGCCCGGGCAGCGGCGCAGGTTGCCGGTGCTCACGGCCGCGCTGCTCCCGCGCTGATCGGGCGGCTTGGGCTCCAGGCGGCCGCCCTCGGCGTCGTCGAGGAAGTCGAACGCGTTGAAGACCGGCACCGTGCGCGCGTAGTGGCCGTTGGCGTCGTACGTCGCCATCGCCGAGCCGAAGCTCCGCAGCCAGCCGACGAGGTCGGGCGTGTACGGGCGGGCGAACGCGAACATCGGCGTGGAGTCCTGGAGCGCCTGGCGCCCGCGCGGCGCGGCCTGCTCGGTCCGGTCGGCGAGCTGCGGCAGGTCGCGCAGCGCGTCGAGCAGGTCGTCGTCGGGGCCGGGCTGGGCGAACATCCGGCGCAGGTCGCGGAACGTCGGCACGGCGCGCTGGACGACCGGGCGCAGCTCGCGCATGAACGGCGCGAGGTCCCTGGTCGCCGGGCCGGACACCTCCACGAGGTCGCGCAGGTCGGCGAGCGCCGGGCGCAGCGCGACGAACGCGTCCGATCCTTCGCGCAGCGCCGGCGCGGTGTCGCGCAGCACGGCGGAGAGCGCCTCGGTGTCGTCGCCCAGCGCGGCCGCGGTCTGGCGCGCGTTGCCGACCAGGTCGGTCAGCTCGCCGCGGCGCTCGGCCAGCGCGCTCATCGCGTCGCCGGTCTCGACGACCAGCTGCTCGAACGCCTTGTCGTCGCTGGTCAGCTCGTCCGCGACCCGTGTCATCGAGGTCAGCGCGGCGGGGAACAGCTCGGCGGAGCGGTTCGCGCGCTCCTCGCGGCCGTCGTACCAGCTCGCCGAGCCGTGGATCAGGTCCGCGAGCCCGTCGCGCGTCGCGGGATCGAGCGTGTTGAAGAGCTGGTCGATGTCGACGATCGCGGTCGCCTGCTCGTCATCGCCGATCACGGCGCCGGCGGCGAGCGCGGGGGAGGAGTTCGGCCCGGGGCTGAGGTCGACGTAGCGGCTCGCGACGCCGACGAGCCCCTGCTGGCGGATGATCGCGGTCGTCCCCTGGTGCAGCGGCGCGTAGTCGTCCGACACGCTCACGCGGATCTCGGCGCGGCTGTCGGACGTGAGCCGGATGTCCTTGACGGTCCCCACCTCGGTGCCGCCGATCCGCACGATGTCGCCCTTGACGAGCTGGCCGGCGGTGTCGAACACGACCCGGTACTCCTGCGAGCCGCTGCCGAGCAGGAGCACGGCCAGCGCCACCGCGGCGACGCAGAGGACTAGCGGCGCGACCCAGCGCAGCGCGCCGCCGCGCATGCGCCTCGACGAGGCGGCTATTGCCCTGCGTTGGTGGTCGAGCTGGCTCAGGTCCATCCCCTCCCGGCACCCCACACCGTATACGTCGCTGTTTGCAGATGCAACGGTGTTTTCGCGTCCGATTTCCTCTCCCGGGGGCTCGCCTCGGGAGACGGCTATATGTATATTCGCTGCTGGGATGTCAGACGCCGGTTCCCTCTGGGGCGCTCACCCCGCACAGCTTCCACCGGGCCGCCACGGCCTGTCGCGGTCGTTCGTGGCCGACAACCAGCGCGGCCGGATCCTGACCGCCACGATCGACGCCAGGGCGACGATCGGGTACGTCCGCATGAGCGTCGAGGACATCGTCCGCCGGGCGGGCGTCTCGCGGCGCACGTTCTACGAGCTGTTCGCCAACAAGCTCGACGCGTTCCTTGCCGCGTTCGACGCCGCGGCGGGCGCGCTCCTGCACACGGTGCAGGTTGCGTCCGAGCGCGAGACGACGTTCGAGGGGAAGGTGATCGCCGGGTTCCGGGCGTTCGTCGAGACGCTCGCGGCCGCGCCGGGCCCCGCGCGGGTCTGCATCGTCGAGGCGCTGGCGGCCGGCCCGGACGCGATCGAGCGGCGGACCGCGGTCATGGCCGCGTTCGCCGAGGTGATCGAGGACAACGCGCCGATGGTGCCCGGCAGCCAGGCGCTCCCGGCGCTGACCGCGGAGACGATCGTGGGCGGCGTGTACGAGACGATCTTCCGCCGCATCGCCGCCGGGCGCCTGGACGATCTGCCCGCGCTGCTGCCGGACCTGATCGAGTCGGCGCTGCTGCCGTACGTCGGGCCGGGCGCGGCCGCAGCGCATGCCCGCCGCCTGCGAACGATCGAGCCGGCTCCGGTCGCCGAGACGGTGCCGGAGGAATCACTTTGAGTACGTTCCCGTTTGCAATGAGCGCCAACGTTCGCTAGCTTCGCTCACCGGTGCGTCGAGCGGCGCGCTCGGGAGGCAAGCGGAGAGGAGAGGACGAATGAGGAAGTTCGTAGTGCCTGTCATCGGCATCGCCGCCCTCGGCGTGGCGATCGTCGCGGCGCCGTCGGGCGCCCAGGACCCGGCGCCGGTCACCACGGTGACGGCCGACGCCAAGGTGACGCCGGACAAGCCGGGCACGAAGAAGAAGCCGCGCGGCGTCAAGCTGAAGGTGGACGTCCACTGGGAGACGCCGGGCGACGTCGAGAAGCCGGTCGTGCAGCGCGCGACCGTGCTGTTCCCGAAGGGTTCGCTCTACAACGGCGCGAAGTTCCCGAAGTGCTCGGCGAACACGATGTCGCGCAACGGCATCGCCGGCTGCCCCAAGGGCTCGATCATGGGCAAGGGGTCCGGCGTCGCGTTCGCCGACACGGTCCTGACCTATCCGAAGATCACCGTCGTCAACGGCGGCAAGAACTCGGTCTTCCTGTGGACGGTCATGACCAACCCCGCCCGCGTGCAGGCGCCGGTGCCGGGCAAGATCACGAAGGCGAGCGGCAGGTGGGCCTACAAGCTCGAGCTGACCGTGCCTCAGTCGCTCCAGATCGTGGCCGGCGTGCCGATCGCGCTGCGGGACTTCACCGTGACGGCCGGCAAGGGCGACTGGCTGGCGACCACCGGCTGCCCGGAGGGCGAGTGGCCGTTCGAGGGCACCACGTTCTTCGACAACGGCAGCTCGGGCAAGTTCACGAGCTCCATCGCGTGCGGCTGAGCTGAGCGCGCCGCCGAGCTGCGGTTCACCGCAGCTCGGCGGAGCTCTTGCCGAGCAGGTGGCGGGCGATGATGAGGAGCTGGATCTGCTGCGTGCCCTCGAAGATGTCGAGGATCTTCGC
>DATHJG010000124.1:0-2470 GCA_035489875.1 Solirubrobacteraceae bacterium
TCGTCGAGCCCGGATGGCGCGAGGCCGCGCCGCGCGAGCCGCAGCATCGCGCGCTCGGCATCCTCGGACGGGTAGCCGACGTCGACGCGGACGAGGAAGCGGTCGCGCTGCGCTTCCGGGAGCGGGTACGTGCCCTCGTACTCGACGGGATTCTGCGTCGCGACGACGAGGAACGGATCGGGCAGCGCGTGCGGCTCGCCGTCCACCGTCACCTGCGCCTCCTGCATCGCCTCCAGCAGCGCGGCCTGCGTCTTGGGCGGCGTGCGGTTGATCTCGTCGGCGAGCACGAGGTTGGCGAAGACGGGACCGGGCCGGAAGCGCAACTCGCCGCCGCGCAGCGCCATCGTGCCGGTGACGTCCGACGGCAGCATGTCGGGCGTGAACTGCACGCGGCGGAAGTCGATCCCGAGCGCCCGCGCCGTCGCGTTCGCGAGCAGGGTCTTCGCGACCCCGGGCGGTCCCTCGAGCAGGACGTGGCCGCCGAGCGCGAGCGCCGCGAGCATGACCTCGAGCGACTCGCCCTGGCCGACGACCACCTTCTCGACCTCGCCCGCCACCCGCCGGTGGAGCTCCTGCATACGTCGCTCAGCCTCCCGTGTCGCTCATCGCCGCCGCCCTTCCAGCTTCGCCAGCGCGCGACCGGCCGCGACCTGATCCTCGCCGTCGCCCAGCACCGCCGCCGTCTCGGCTTCGTCCAACCCGAACCGCGCGGCCGCATCGCGCAACGCCGCCTCATCCCCGCCGGCCGGAATGCCGCCGCGGACCTCCAACCGGCGGCGTGCGCCGCGCGCGGCCGCCTCGGCGACGCCGCCGCGGTCCCCGCTCGCCGCCAGCGCGGCCGCGATCGCCTCGACGTAGTCGCGCCGCGGCGGGGCGAGCGTGCGCGCCTCCTCCTCGGGCGGGCCGAGCCGCCTCGCCATGCTCCACACGAACGCGAGCGCGGCCAGCGCCAGGCCGGCGAGCACCCAGAGCGCGCGGGCGGGCAGCGCCGCGAGGCCGCTCGCCTCGCCGTAGCCGTGCACCGTCTCCAGGAACGCGACCGGGCGCCGCTCCTCGCCGGCGACGGCGAGCGCGAACGCCGCGTCGTCGTCCCGCGCCAGCTCGCGGTTGTAGAGCGGCGAGGCGTCGGCCAGGAGCACGACGCGGCCCAGGCCCGCGTCCGCGACGGCGGCCACGGGCCCGTCGGGCGCGGCGAGGATCGGCAGCGCGCCGCCGAGCGGGTCCCAGCGGCCGCCCTCGGCGAACGCGACGGAGCTGACGCCGACCGTCTCGCGCGCGGGCACGACGACGCTCGCCCGACCCGGCGCGGACGGCGCCCACGCCGGCGGCGAGTCGAGCACTCGGCCGAGCCAGCGCACCAGTGCACCGGCCGCCACGAGACGCCCGCCCGCCCGCACGAAGCGCCCGATCGCGCTCGCCTCCTCCGGCGCGACCCGCTCGGGATCGAGCACGACGAGCGTCGTCCCGGGGTCGAGCGGCCGCTCCGCGACCGGCGTGCGAACGCGCCGGACGGGATGCCCGGCGCGGTGCAGCAGCTCGGCGTACGCGGCGGCGCCCTGCGGCGCGGTGGCGTACGACGACCCCTCCGGCCCGCTCGGCGTGGGGGCCAGCCGGTCGATCACGACGCTCGCCGCGACGAACAGGACGACGAGCCCGACGAGGACCCGCACAGGGCTCGAACCGAACCGGCCGCGTCGCCGGCGCACGGGCGCGGCCGGCGGCGCCGATCGAGGCGCGGGTCGACGCGCGTCATCACGCTCGGCCGGCGCAGCCGATCGAGGCGCGTCCGGAGGCGGCGGTCGACGCGCGTCATCAGGCTCGTCCGGCGGCGTCGTCACGCGGCCCTCCGGTCGGTCAGGACGGCGGACCACGCCTCGCGAGCGGAGTCCACGTCGGCGGGCGCCGCCGGGCGGCGGCCGTAGACGACCTCGTCGAAGCGTGCCGCCACGCGATCGAACTCCGGCGAGTGGAGCGCGCGGGCGACATCTCCCGTCGAGAGCGACGGGCGCAGCTCGATCACGCCGCGCCGGTCCAGCCGCGCGAGGCCCGCGCGGAAGCCCAGGCGGAGCGCCAGCTCGTGGTCGCCGCGCTCCGCGGCCTCGCGGGCGCGGCGGTCGAGCGTGTCGGGGTCCTCGTCCACCCCCGGCGCGACGATCCCGGCGTGACGGGCGCCACCGCCGGCCGCGGTCCGGCGGCGCAGCGTGCGCCCCGCCAGCAGCGCGGCGACGCCGCCGACGAGCAGCAGGAGCAGCGCCAAGACCACCGGACGCCCGCCCGGCACCAGGTCGTCGAGCGCAGGGATCAGGTCGAGGACCGGCGCGAGCCAGTCGGCCAGCCGCTCCAGCACTCCCCGGAACGGGCCCGGGACCTCGGGCGGCGAGAACCGGCGGCCGGACACGATGTCGTGCGCCTCGTCGCGCGCGGCGGCGGCGTCTCCGCCGCCGAGCGGCACATCCTGGGCGATCGCCAC
>DATHJG010000125.1:0-2772 GCA_035489875.1 Solirubrobacteraceae bacterium
GGCTTCGCGGCGGGCGACATCGGCCAGGGACCGCACGATCCGGACATCGCGGCGATGCCCGACGCGCGCACGCTCACGCACCTGCCGTGGAAGCCGGAGATCGCGCGCTTCGCGTGCGACATCACCGTCGAGGGCGAGCCGTGGCCGTACTGCCCGCGCACGATCCTGCGCAACCAGCTCGCCCGCGCGAAGGAGCTGGGCTACGACTTCAAGATCGGGTGCGAGCTGGAGTACTTCCTGGTGCGCAAGCGCGAGGACGGCTCGATCGAGCTCGCCGACCCGCTCGACGACCTCGACCAGCCCTGCTACGACATGCGCGCCCTGACGCGGTCGCTCGGCTTCGTCACCGAGGTCGCCCGCCACGTCAACGCGCTCGGCTGGGACATCTACGCCACCGACCACGAGGACGCGAACGGGCAGTTCGAGCAGAACTTCCAGTACGACGACGCGCTCATCACGTGCGACCGGGCGATCTTCTTCCGCTACATGGTCGAGTCGCTCGCCCAGGAGCGCGGGCTGATCGCGACGTTCATGCCCAAGCCGTTCGCGCACCTGACCGGGAACGGCTGCCACTTCCACATGAGCCTGTGGGACGGCGAGCGCAACGTGTTCGACACCGACCCTTCCGACGACCCGCGCGGGCTGGGGCTGTCGAAGGAGGGCTACCACTTCATCGCCGGCCTGATGGAGCACGCGAAGGCGTACATCGCGGTGACCGCGCCGACGGTGAACTCCTACAAGCGGCTCAAGGTCGGCGACCCGCGCTCGGGCGCGACGTGGGCGCCCGTGTACGTCTCCTACGCCTACAACAACCGCACGCAGATGCTGCGCGTGCCGGCGCCGGGCCGCGTCGAGGACCGCACCGTGGACGGCTCCTGCAACCCGTACCTCGCCGCCACCGTGCTGCTCGCCGCCGGCCTCGACGGGATCGAGCGGGAGCTCGAGTGCCCCGCCCCGAACAGCCTGAACCTGTACGAGTCGACGGCGGCGCAGCGCGCCGAGCTGGGGATCGACACGCTGCCGGAGAACCTGCTCGACGCGACGCGCGAGCTCGAGCGCGACGACGTGATCCGCAAGGCGCTCGGCCGCACGTCGAAGGGCGACTACCTCGACTACTTCGTCGAGTGCAAGCGCCGCGAGGTGCAGGCCGCCCACGAGCAGGTCACGCAGTGGGAGCTCGACCGCTACCTCCAGCTGTTCTGACATGTGCGGGATCGTCGGACTGTTCGCGAAGCATCCGGACGTCGAGGAGCGCCTCGGCGCGCACCTCGGCGCGATGCTGATCCAGCTCGCCAACCGCGGGCCCGACTCGGCGGGCGTCGCCATGTATCGCGCCGGGCGGATGGAGATCATCAAGGAGGTCGGCGACCCGCGCGAGTTCGTCGAGCGCGTCGACCTGGCGTCGATGTCCGGCTCGCACGGGCTCGGGCACACGCGCATGGCGACCGAGAGCAAGGTCACGACGGAGGGCGCGCACCCGTTCTCGACCGGCCTCGACGTGTGCCTCGTCCACAACGGCTCGCTTTCCAACCACAACGCGCTGCGCCGGAAGCTGCGTCATGAGGGCATCGGCTTCCAGACGGAGAACGACACCGAGGTGGCGGCCGGCTACCTGGAGTGGCGGCTGCGCGAGGGCGACACGCTGCAGTCGGCGCTGGAGGCGTGCCTGGTCGACCTCGACGGCTTCTACACGTTCGCGGTCGGCACGGCGGACGGGTTCGCGGTGCTGCGCGACCCGATCGCGTGCAAGCCGGCGGTCATGGCGGAGAACGACGACTGGGTCGCGATGGCGTCCGAGTACCGCGCGATCGCGGTGCTGCCCGGCGCCGACGCCGCGGAGGTCTGGGAGCCCGAGCCCGCCCGCGTGTACTCGTGGGAGCGAGCGGGCGACCGCGAGGCGACGGGGCCGCCGGCCGAGGCCGCCGTCTGATGGCCGTCGCCCCCCCGCTCGAGTCCGTCGACCTGGCGGAGACGCCGTTGCGCGAGCTCAACCGCCGGCTGCACGCGGACGACGTCGCGCCGCGCTGGCGGATCGCGCACCCGAACGGCGCGCACGCCGTCGCGGTCGGGATCGACGCGGACATCGAGGTCGACGTCGACGGGCACGTCGGCTACTACTGCGCCGGGATGAACAAGCGCGCGACGGTGCGCGTGCACGGCAACGCCGGCGTCGGGCTGGCGGAGAACATCATGTCGGGCACCGTGATCGTCGACGGCTACGCGGGCCAGTCGTGCGCGGCGACCGGCCGCGGCGGCCTGGTGGTCGTCCGCGGGGACGCGTCGGCGCGCTGCGGGATCTCGATGAAGGGCGCCGAGATCGTGATCGAGGGCTCGGTCGGGCACATGAGCGCGTTCATGGCGCAGAAGGGCGCGCTGGCGGTCTGCGGCGACGCGGGGGATGCGCTCGGCGACTCGATCTACGAGGCGCGGCTGTACGTGCGCGGCACGGTCGCGTCGCTCGGCGCGGACTGCGTGGAGAAGGAGGTGCGCGACGAGCACCTGGCCGAGCTGGCCGGCCTGCTCGAGCGCGCGGGCGTGACCGGCGCCGAGCCGTCGCAGTTCCGCCGCTACGGCTCCGCCCGCCGGCTCTACGCCTTCGACGTCGACAACGCGGCGGTGTACTGAGCGTGTCGGCGAACGGCTGGCACCCGGGCCTGCGCGAGTCCGCGACGTTCGACCGCAACGCGATCGCGGAGATCCAGCGCGCCGCGCGCGAGGGGACCTACGACATCCGCGGCTGGGGCGCCAAGCGCCACGTGCCGCACTTCGACG
>DATHJG010000126.1:0-18220 GCA_035489875.1 Solirubrobacteraceae bacterium
TGGGCCGGCGTGGACGTCGCCGTGATCGCCGAGGAGCGCTACTGGTACCCCGAGGACGGCGGCGTGATCTGGCTCGCCGGCTACACGGTCGTCGATCCCGACTCCGGCGCCTACCTCGCGCGCGACGCGCCCGAGCTCGCCACGCGCGGGCTGCGGGTCGCGGGCGTCGCCGGCGCCGCGCGCCACCACGGAGAAGCGCTCGCGTCCGACGCCGCCGCGCCCGGCCGGCCGCTCGTCCTGCGCCGCGATCCCGCCAACGAGCACGACGCCAACGCGATCGCGGTCGACACCGCCGACGGGGCGCAGCTCGGCTGGGTCCCGCGCGAGCTGGCCGCCGATCTGGCGCCGGGACTCGACGCCGGCACGCCCTGGTCGGCTGTCGCCCTGCGCGAGCAGCGCGCCTCGCCGCGCGACCCGCGGACCGGCGTCACGATGCTGCTCGCCGCCGCGCCTTCGGTCGCGCTGCTGGTGCGCTGATCAGGTCCGCGACGCGGGCGCGACGTCGGCGAGCAGCTCGTCCGCGATCCGCCGCAGGTCGGGGTCGAGGTGGCCGCACAGCACGTCGCGCAGGATCGCCCGCAGGCAGGCGCCGAGCGAGGTCACGAGCGCCTCGACCGACGGCTCCGGGCGCACGATGCCCGCGACGACGGCGCGCTCCATCGCGATCGCATGGCGCAGGCCCGCGACGAGCTCCTCGCGATCGCCCGGCGTCGCGCAGATCGCGGCCATCCGCTCGCACATCCGCTCGTAGCCGATCGCGTCGGGCTCGGCGAGCAGCGCGCGGGCGGTGAGCAGCCAGTCGGTCAGGGCCTCCAGCGGCGTGCCGCGCTCGCAGCCCAGCTCGAAGCGCCGCAGCGCCCACGCCAGCTCCCCCGAGCGCGGGGTGCGACGGGCGACAAGCGAGCAGAACGCCCGCAGCGGGTCCTCCTCCTCGGGCGCGAGCAGGCAGTCGCCGGTGGTGCGGCGCAGGCCGGTGGCGAGCGGGATCGCGAGCCACGGCGCGCCGTCGGTGCGCGCCCAGGCGGTCGGCCCCAGCGCGGGCTCGGCGTCGTCCCACAATCGCAGCGCGGTCTGGAGGCGGCGCAGCCGGCGGCCGGCCTGCTCGAGGCTCGGCCCCTCGCCTGCATCCTGCTCGAGCGTCAGCACCGCGACAGTCGCGTACTCGTCGCCGCGCAACTCCGGCGGAGCGTCCGTCAGCGCGATGCCGCGCACCAGCGCCATGCCGTCGCCGAGCGCGACCTCGTCGGACTCGATCACAAGGCCGTCGACCGGCGTCACCACGAGCGAGAGCGCGCAACCGGCGTACACGGCCTCCTCCAGCTCGGCGTACGCGGCGGCGAAGCGCTGGGCGTCGAACGCGAAGTCGGTCGCCTCCGTCCACATCGCGGTCAGGAACGCCTGCAGCGCGGCGTCGGCCTGCGAGCGGGCGTCGGAGCCGGGCGGGCGCCGCCCGCGGGCGCGCAGGTAGCCCGGCAGGTCGGGCAGGGCCATCATGCCCTGGACGGCCGGTACGTAGGAGGGGAGCCGGCCGAGCGCGCCGGCGCGCTCGGCGAGGAAGCGCTGCGTCAGCGGGCGGTAGCAGTAGAGCGGGGCGGAGCTCCGGGAGGACGGGGCCGCGTTGATGAGCTCGAACGGAATCTCGGCGCCGCCCGACACCTCCTCGGCCAGTTGCCATGCCGCCTCCTCCACGAAGGCGGCGAGGATGTCGTGCAGCGCGCGGTTGTGCATGCGCCGCGAGTTCAACGGCCCGGGCAGGCCTCCTTCCGGACGCAGGCGAGCTTGCAGTCCGGGGCGTGTGCTATGCGGCGACGACGGCGCGCTCAGCCGGCGGCTCCGCCGGCTCGGTGCAGGAGCCCGTGGCGCCCAGCCACTCGTTGCCGTAGGAGCGCATCGACTCGATGATCGGCACGAGCGCGCGGCCCTTCTCGGTCAGCGCGTACTCCACGCGCGGCGGGACCTCGGAGTAGGTCTGGCGCGCGACGATGCCCTCCTCCTCCAGCGCACGCAAGCGGAGCGAGAGCGTGCGCGGGGAGATCCCCTCCAGCGAGCGCTCCAGCTCGCAGAAGCGCGAGCGCTGCTCGGCGAGGTCGCGGATGACGAGGAGCGTCCACTTGCCGCAGACGATGTCCGCGGTACGACAGACGGGACAATCGGAGTTCGGCATGCAGCGGCCATTCTACCGAAGGCTTCACTAACTGAAGCGTGCGGTGACCTCGCGCTCGTCGGTGCCGCGCACGACCGTGAGCGTGAGCGGGCCGCCGGCCTCCAGCGCATCGAACAGCTCGTCGTAGCCGTGCAGCGGGCGTTCGCCGGCGGCCACGAGCAGATCGCCGGGCTCCAGGCCGGCGCCCGCGGCGGGGCTGTCCGGCTCGACGCCGCGGACGAGCAGGCCCTCGCGCTCGGGCAGCCCGACGGCGGCGCGCAGCTTGCGCGCGGCGCGCGGCGGGGCGAGCGCGACGCCGAGGCGCGGACGCGACGGCGCCTCGCCGCGGGCGAGCGCGTCCACGCGCGTGCGCAGCGCGGCGTCCGCCGGCAGCGCGAGCAGGAGCCCGCCCTCCATGCGCACGGAGTTGATCCCGAGCAGGCGGCCCTCGGCGTCGACCAGCGGGCCGCCGGAGGAGCCGCGCGGCAGCGGCGCGGAGTGCTCGATCGACCCGCCGATGCGGCGGCCGCGCGGCCCGCGGAAGCTGCGGCCGGTCGCGGTGACGAGGCCGAACGTCGTGCGCATGCCGCGGCCGCCCGGGTCGGCGAGCGCGAACACGGGCCGGCCGGGGCGCAGCTCCTCCACGACCGCGGGGTCCCATGCCACCGCGGGCGCGCCGCCGGTGTCGACCGTCAGGACCGCGACGTCGAGGTCGGCGTCGAGTCCCGCGACGCTGCCGAGCGCGACCTCGCCGTCGCGCCGCCGGACGGCGACCTCGTCGCCGCGCAGGACGTGCGCGTTGGTGAGCACGCGGCCCTCGCCGATCACGACGCCGGAGCCGCGGCCCCAGCCGCGCCCGAGCCCGATGACCGACGGACCCACCCGTTCGGCCGCAGCGGTCACGGCGGCCTGCAGCTCATCGAGGAATCCGGTCATGGCGCTGGTCCTTTCGAAGTTGGTCCGCGCCGGCCGGCCCAGTCGCCCTCCAAGGCAGGGCCGGCCGGCGGCGGGCTGCCTCCCCGCCCGGACCGTCAGCCGGGTCGAAGAGCAGTGACTTGCTACTTGCAAGTCGCACGGTAGCACGGGCGCGCAGTAGCCTCTGAAGCACCATGGGCCGCCACCGCCGGCACGGGCACGCGCCGCCCTCTCCGCTTGCCGACGCGCTCGCGCGCGTGGGCGACCGGTGGACGCTGCTCGTCGTCGCCGCGCTGCTCGAGGGCGAGAAGCGATTCAACGAGCTGCAGGAGGAGCTCGACGGGATCGCGCCCAACGTGTTGAGCGGGCGGCTGAAGGCGCTCGTGGAGCAGGCGCTGGTCGTCTCCCGCCCGTACTCCGAGCGCCCGCCGCGGTTCGTCTACGAGCTGACCGAGAGCGGTCGCGAGCTGGCCGGCGCGCTGCGGCTGCTGGCCGACTGGGGGGCGCGCACCGCCGGCGACGCGGAGCCGCTCCGCCACGCCGTCTGCGGCACCGCTGTCGAGGCGCGCTGGTGGTGCCCGGACTGCGAGCAGGTGGTGGACGACGCCGCTGACGACGTCGTCCACGTGTAGGAGTGCTCCGCGGGTCGTCCGGACCGCGTCTGATGAGAAGCCCGCCTTCCCTGGCGGGGCTCAAGTGAACCGGGCCGCTCAGTTGCCGAGGAGATTTCCGAGGCCGCCGGAGCTGGAGGCGCCGGCCGCCGAGACCTGGCCCTCGGACGGCTGCACGAGCACCCAGCCCTCGCCGCCGAACGCCATCTGGATCGTCTCGCCGGAGCCCTTGCCGATCAGGTTCTTCATCTTGAAGTCGGTCTTGATCGACGTCGAGACGCCGGAGGACCACGTGATCGCGGCCTGCGCGTCGGCGAACGTCGGCGCCTGCGCGACGTTGAGCAGCACGGGCGGGCCGTCGGAGAGGATCGCCACCCAGCCGGTGCCCTTCAGCTCGAGGTTGTAGAGCCCGCCGGCCATCGCCGCGGACGCCCCGCCCGAGATGCGCTTGATGTCCCAGTCGATGTCGGCGTCGAACGCGAGCAGGTTCGGGCCGTTGACCGTGATGAAGTCGTTCTCGAGGTAGATCAGGTGGATGTCCTGGGCGTGGTCGGCGAGGAAGACCTCGCCGCTGCCGGCCATCTTCATCAGCGTCGTGCCCTCGCCCGTCACGGCCTTCTTCATCATCCGCCCGAGCCCGCCTGAGCCGGCATGCTCGAACGACACCTCGCCCTGGTAGGCCACCATCGACCCGGCCTTCGCCTGGATCTGCCCGGAGGCGCCGAGCCGCACCTTCAGCAGCTTGGAGTTCTGGAGGGCGAACGCGTCCTGGGACTGCGTCTCGTTGAACTGCGCCAGCGTCGTCTGCACTTGGGTCGTGCCCTTTCTGGGGGAGATGCCTTGCGAGCGCCACACCTTCGCTCAGACTCGCGCGGCGAGTCAAGCGCCGGAGGCCGGATCTTCTAGAAACCGGGGGGCGGAGCGGAGACCGCCGGCGCGGGCACGGAAGGCGCGGCCGGAGCGGGCGGCGCAGCCGGCTCCGCGACGGTGGCGACGCCCGGCGCCGCGTCGGCGGGCTTGAAGCCCGGCCCCATCGCCTGTCCCTCGCCCTTCGGCTTGCCGGCGGCGGCGACCATCAGCTTGAAGTCGTGCGGCGAGGTCGCCACGTGGACGGCCTCCTCCATCGTGATCCGGCCGGCCTCGAGGTGCTGGAGCAGGTGCTGGTCGAACGTCTGCATCCCGTAGTAGCCGCCCTCGGCGATCACCTCGGGAAGCTGGCCGGTCAGCTTCGGGTCGAGGATCATGTCGTGCACGCGGCCCGTCATGACGAGGATCTCGGCGGTGGCGACGCGGCCGTTGCCGTCCGCGGTGCGCACGAGCCGCTGGGAGACGATGCCCTTGAGCGTGCCGGCGATCATCGCGCGCGCCTGCGACTGCTGGTGCGGCTCGAAGAAGTCGATGATGCGGTTGATCGACTCCGACGCATCGACCGTGTGCAGCGTGGAGAGCACGAGGTGGCCGGTCTCCGCCGCGCTCAGCGCGGTCTGGACGGTCTCCTCGTCGCGCATCTCGCCGACGAGGATCACGTCGGGGTCCTGGCGCAGCACGCGGCGCAGGGCGCGCTTGAACGACGCCGTGTCCTGCCCGACCTCGCGCTGGTTGACGATCGAGCTGCGATCCGGATGCAGGAACTCGATCGGGTCCTCGATCGTGACGATGTGCTTGTGCATCGTCCGGTTCATGTGGTCGATCATCGCCGCGAGCGTCGTCGACTTGCCCGAGCCGGTCGTGCCGGTGAGCAGGATGATCCCGCGCTCCTCCTCGGCCAGCCGGCGGATCACCGGCGGGAGCGAGAGCTCCTCGATCGACTTGATGTCGACCGGGATCGCGCGCAGCACGAGCGACACGTAGCCCTTCTGGCGGAACGCGTTGACGCGGAAGCGCGCCAGGCCCTCGAGCGCGTAGGAGAAGTCGACCTCGTTCTCGGCCTCGAACTCGGCCAGCTTGTTCGGGTCGTTGAGCATCTCGTGCAGGACGCGCTCGGTGTCCTGCGGCGCGAGGCGCTCGGCGCCGGTGATCGGCTCCAGCTTGCCGTGGAGGCGGACCAGCGGGTGGGCGGGGACCTTGAGGTGGAGGTCGGAGCCCTCGGCTGCGATCAGGTAGCGGAGGGCACGGTCGAGATCGAAGGACATCGGGCTCTACATCGGCCCCGGTCCGGCGCTACTTGAGCCCCGTGAGACCGTCCCACGAAGCCAGCGCGGCATGCGCGATCGCATGCAGCTCGTCGCGCGTCGAGCCGTCGCGCGCCTTGATCGACATGCCGTCCAGCACGGTCGAGTAGAAGCCTGCCACCGTGGCCGTGTCGGTGCCCCCGGGCAGCTCGCCGTCGGCGACGGCGCGGTCAAGTCGCGCACGCAGCGCCGCGACCGCCTCCTGGCGCGCGTCGGCGAGCCGCTCGCGGATCCCCGAGTGCGCAGGCGTGCCGACCGGCGCGCCGAGCACGAGCATGCACCCGCGCGGGGTCGCGGGGTCGACGTAGTCGTCGGCGTTGTCGTAGAGCATCGCGGCGACGGCCGCCCTCGCGGTCGGCTCGCGCGCGAGCGCCCGCTCGGTCGGCGAGTCCTCGCAGTAAAAGCGGATCGCCTCGCTGAACAGCGCCTCCTTGCTGCCGAAGGCCGCGTACAGGCTCGGTGCGGCGATGCCCATCGCGCCGGTCAGGTCGGCGATCGACGTTCCCTCGTAGCCCTGCTCCCAGAACAGCTGGACCGCCTGGCGCAGGGCGACCTCGCGGTCGAAGGAGCGGGGGCGTCCGCGGGTGGCCATGTCCTCCATTGTGTATCGTGGCGATATCTGTATCGATCCTTACAGAATTGAGATCAGCATGACACAGCTCGAAGGCAAGGTCGCCCTGGTCACGGGAGGCAGCCGCGGCATCGGCGCCGCGGTGGCGGAGCGACTCGCGGCCGACGGCGCGGACGTCGCCGTGACGTACCGTGAGCGCGAGGACAGCGCCCGCGGCGTGACCGCGCAGGTGGAGGCGACCGGCCGCCGCGCGCTCGCGCTCGCCGCCGACGGCACGGACGCCGACGCGGTGCGGGCGGCGGTCGAGCGGACGGCCGCGGAGCTCGGCCGCCTCGACATCCTGGTCGCCAACGCCGGCGTCTACCCGTACGGGCCGATCGACGACGTGACGCTCGAGGAGCTCGATCGCACGCTCGCGCTGCACGTGAGCGGCGTGTTCGTCGCCGCGCAGGCCGCCGCACGCCACATGGAGGACGGCGGCCGCATCATCTCGATCGGGTCCTGCTTCGCCGACCGCGTACCGATCCCCGGGATCACGCTCTACGCGATGAGCAAGGCGGCGCTCGGCGGGCTGACGCGCGGGCTGGCCCGCGAGCTGGGGCCGCGCGGGATCACCGCCAACGTCGTGCACCCCGGGCCGACCGACACCGACATGAACCCGGCCGACGGGGACGGCGCGCCGGAGCAGGCGGCCGGGACCGCGCTCGGGCGCTTCGGCACCGCCGGCGACGTGGCCGCGACCGTCGCCCACCTCGCGGGGCCGGCCGGGCGCTGGGTCACGGGCGCGGAGATCGCCGTCGACGGCGGTACGAACGCCTGATGGCCTGGCTCCTGCTGCTCGCCGCGGCCGCGCTCGAGGTCACGTGGGCGCTGGCGCTCAAGGAGGCCGACGGCTTCAGCCGCGCCGGACCCGCGGCCCTTGGCGTGATCACCGCCGTCGCGAGCGTCGCGCTGCTCGTGCTCGCGCTGCGCGACCTGCCGGTGGGGACGGCGTACGCGGTCTGGACCGGGCTCGGCGCGGTCGGCGTCGCGCTCGCCGGGATCGTGCTGCTGGGCGAGAGCGCGTCGGCGGCCCGGCTCGGCTGCCTGGTGCTCGTGGCCGCCGGCGTCGCCGGGCTGCGGCTGCTCGAGTGAGCGGTCAGATCTCCACGCGGACGCCGGCGCCCGTCTCGCGCGCCCGCGCGAGCACCAGCGCGGCGGCGGCCGCGTCCTGCACCCCGACGCCGACCGACTTGTAGAGCGTGAGCTGGTCGGGCGCCGTCCGCCCGGGGCGGGCGCCCGCGACCAGCTCGCCGATCTCCGCGTGGACGTGGTCGGCGCCGATGACGCCGTCGCGGATCGGCTGCGTGAGGTCGTTGGCGCCCGCGGGCGCGGGTGCGAGCGCCGTCTCGCGCGACTCCACCACGACCAGCGCGTCGGCGACCGTGGCGTCGTCGAGCTCCCGGCCCTCCGGGTGGTAGCCGACCGACGTCACGTGCGTGCCGGGCGCCAGCCACTCGCGCCGGATGACCGGCTCGAGTGCGTGCGTCGTGGCGCACACGACGTCGGCTCCCCGGACCGCCCCCTCGGGCGAGGCGGCCGCACGCGCCGGCAGCCCGTCCGCCGTCAGCTCGCGCGCGACCTCCTCCGCCTTCGCCGCGCTGCGCCCCGCGACGCGCACCTCGCCGAGCTCCCGGACGAGCGCGACCGCGCGGGCATGCGCCCGCGCCTGCACGCCGGTGCCGACGATCGCGAGCACGCGGGCGTCGTCGCGTGCGAGCAGCCGGACGGAGAGCGCGGAACCGGCGGCCGTGCGCAGCGCGGTGATCGCGGTGGCGTCCATGACCGCGAGCGGCTCGCCCGTGGCGGGGTCGAACGCGCCGAGCAGCGCCTGGTGGGTCGGCAGCGGTCCGTCCGCGTTGCCGGGGAAGAGCGTGACGAGCTTCGCCGTCAGCGCGCCGAGCGACGGCACGTAGCCGGGCATCGCGGCGAGCAGCCCGCGCTCGGGCACCGATGCCGCCACGCGGTTGGGCATCGAGGCGCGGCCGGCGCTGAGGTCGGCCATCGCGATCGCGAGCGCCTCGATCAGCGCGCGCGGATCGAGCAGCGACTCGACGTCCCGCCGCGACAGCACGAGCATCGCGGTCACGCGAGCTTCGTGCCGGACCGCCGCGCCGCCATCCCGGTCAGGACGTCGATCACGACGCGCTCGGCCGCGAGCGCGGTGATCTCGCTCGGGTCGAACGGCGGGCACACCTCGACCACGTCGGCGGCGCACAGCTCGAGCTCGCTCGCCACGCGCCGCAGCGCCCCGCGCAGCTCGCGCGTGGTCAGCCCACCCGGCTCGGGCGTGCCGGTGCCGGGCGCGAACGCGGGATCGAGCACGTCGATGTCGATGGTCAGGTAGACGCGCTCGGCGCGCCCGCGCACGTGCGCGACCGTGTCGTCGAGCACGCGGTCGAGGCCGCGCTTGCCGATCTCGTCCATCGTGTGCCAGCGGAAGCCCTGCGCGCGCATCCAGGCGAAGTCGTCCGGCCCCGGCCACGTTCCCCGCAGGCCCACCTGGACGACGTTGCCACCGAGCAGGTGGCCCTCCTCGACCGCGACGCGGAACGGCGTGCCGTGCGAGATGCGCACGCCGTACAGCTCGGCGGCGGTGTCGGCGTGCGTGTCGAAGTGGACGACCGCGTACCCCTCGGGCCCGAAGCGCTCGCTCAGCGTGCGCAGCGTGGGGAGCGAGAGCGAGTGGTCGCCGCCGAGCACGAACGGCATCGCGCCGGCTGCCAGCACCTCCCGCAGCACGCGCGCGAGGTGCTCGTGGGAGCGCGGCAGGTCGCCGGGCGCGACCTCGGCGTCGCCGTAATCGACGACGCTGAGCGAGGCGAGCGGATCGAGCCCGGTGCCCATGTGCGGGCGCCCCGAGCGCCCGTCGTCGTCGGCGGCGCGGATCGCGCGCGGCCCGAACCGCGCGCCCGGCCGGTTCGACGTGCCGTCGTCGAACGGCGCGCCGAGCACGGCGACGTCGACGCCGACCAACCCTGCCGGCTCGAGCACGAGCGGCTGCCCGGCGAACGTCGTCCCGATCCCGGCGTGTCCGGGCGGATGCCCGCGAACCAGCTGCTCGCCTGTGCCCGCCGACGAAGTCGGTTGGGTAGTCATGCGGGCGACCCTACGGCATGCTCCGCGCATCCGCGCGAACCGTCCCGCTCAGGGAAGGTAGGACGCGTGGACGCCGTCGATCGACCAGAGCGCCGACGCGTCCCCGTGATGCGCGGCCAGCAGCGCGGCGAAGTAGTCGCGGATGAGCCCGGGCGCCGGCAGCTCTCGCCCTGGCGACGAGCCCCGTCGCCGGGGCCCGTCGTGTGCAGGTGGATGCGCCCTACGCCACGTCGCGCAGCTTCTGCGCCTCGGCGAGGCTCTGGAGCTTCTTGAGCGACTGGTTCTCGATCTGGCGGATGCGCTCGCGCGTGACGTTGAACGTCCGCCCGACCTCGTCGAGCGTGCGCGGGTGCTCGCCGCCGAGGCCGTACCGCAGCTCCAGCACGCGGCGCTCGCGGTAGGAGAGGTTCTCCAGCGCCTCGCGGAGCGCCTCCTTGGTGAGGATCTCCGCGGCGCGCTCGTACGGCGACTCGGCCCGCTCGTCGGCGATGAACTGGCCGAATTCGGACTCCTCCTCGTCGCCGACCGGCTTCTCGAGCGAGACCGGCGCCTGCGCGGAGCGCTTGATCGAGTCGACCTCCTCCGGATCGATCCCCGTGACGTCGGCGATCTCCTCCGGCGTGGGCTCGCGCCCCAGCTCCGTGACGAGCTTGCGCTCGGCGCGGCCGATCTTGTTGAGCTTCTCCACCACGTGGACCGGAATGCGGATCGTGCGTGCCTTGTCGGCGAGCGCACGCGCGATCGCCTGGCGGATCCACCACGTGGCGTAGGTCGAGAACTTGAAGCCCTTGCGGTAATCGAACTTCTCCGCCGCGCGTACCAGACCGAGTGTGCCCTCTTGGATGAGGTCGAGGAACGGGAGTCCCTGGTTCCGGTAGTTCTTCGCGATGGAGACGACGAGCCGCAGGTTGGACTCGACCATCTTCTGCTTGGCGTCGAGGTCGCCGCGCTCGATGCGGCGGGCGAGGTCGACCTCTTCCTGTGCGGTGAGCAGCCGGACCTTGCCGATGTCCTTCAGGAACAGCTGAAGGGAGTCGGTGGTCATGTCCGGCTTCAGATCGATCGCCGTCTTCGCCTTGCGGCGGCCGCGCTTGTCGGGCGCCCGCTCCTCCTGCAACGCGAGGGCGGGGTCGATCTCCTCGACCAGCTCGATCTCGGACTTCTCGAGGAACCCGTGGAGCTCCTCGACGTCCGCCTCGTCCAGGTCGATCTCCTGCACCGCGAGCGCGATCTCGGCGAAGGTCAGGACGCCCACCTGCTGGCCCTTGAGGACCAGACCCTTCACCTCTTCGAGTTCCTGCAGATCAACTACTGACATCGGTGTCCTGTCTAGCTTTGGGCGGCCCTCCAGGTCATACCCGGAAAGGCGGGAGCGCACGAGACTGGAAGCCAGTCTAGGAGCTTCGATTTTGGTCGTCAATCGCGCGAGCGCACGAAGGTGACCCACAGCGTGTAGGACGGCGCGGCGGAATCATCTGGGTGCCAAGTGCTCGGCGGGCGTGCGCCGCGTCCTGATCGGGAACCGTACACTCGCAGGGCCATGGCTGACAAGGTCGAGAAGCCGAAGAAGAAGGCGAAGCCGAAGAAGGACGAGAAGGGCGTGCTGGCCGCGCTGCCGTCCACGAGGCCGGAGCGGATCGGCACCCGCCGCGCAGCCGCGGCGAAACCGGCCGCCACGAGGGCCAAGCCGACCACGGCGACGCGCTCGGCGGCGTCCAGGACGTCGACCGAGACGAAGCCCACCGCGGCCGCGAAGACCCCGTCCGCCGCGAAGCCCGCCGCGACCGCCAAGACCCGGTCCGCGACGAAGCCCACCGCCGCCACGAAGACCCCGTCCGCGGCGAAGCAGCCCTCGACCGCCGCCCCGCCGCTCTCCGAGGCCCGGCCCACGGCGTGGGAAGCGGGCACCCGCCCGCGCCCCGTGAGCGAGGGGGCGCCCGGCATCGGCTCCGCCGGCTCGCGCGAGCAGCCGTCGCCCGAGTCCGCTCGCCCGAGCGGACTCGAGCTCGCCTCGACCGCGGTCAAGGCGGCCGGCGAGGTCGCCCAGCTCGGCCTCACGATCGGCGGCCACGTGCTCAAGCGCGCGCTCGGCCGGCTCCCCAAGCCGTAATCACGTAACGTCGCCGAAGGCGATCGCGAGGCACGAGCGGCTCGCCTGGCCACCTAACGTCGCCGAAGGCGAGCGCGAGGAACGAGCGGCTCGCCTGGCAGGCGAAACTCCATAACTCCGGCGCGCGTGCTAATTTGCCGCGCGCCGAATCGCCGCGGCACTCCGCCAAGGCGAACGGGGGACCCGATGCGACCAGGGGACGGTCGCGGGGGCGAATCGGCCGGATGTCCGGCCGTAGCGCTGCTTTCTCTGCGCGAGCCCGTCAGCTCACCTCGTAGGCATTGGAGAAAGCCAAGAGAATGCCTGCACGCCGCATCGCCATGCTGCTGGCCGCCTGCGCGCTCGTCGCGCCGGCCGCCGCGAGCGCCGACGACCCCGCGCCTTCGACCGGCGGTACCGCCGCGCCCGTCGAGGACCCCGGACTGACCGCGACGGCGCACCTGCTGGTCGGCAAGGTCGCCGAGTTCAGCGGCGTGCTGCCCGGCGACGCGGGACGCACGGTCACGATCGAGCGCCTGGACGTCGAGACCGCCGCCTGGCTCCCGATCGCCACGGCGACGATCGCCGCGGACGGGGCCTACCTCGCCCGCTGGCGCGCCGACGTCACCGGCCGCATGACAACTCGCGCCACCATCTCCCACGACGCGGAGTCCGGCGCCGCGCTCGCGCTCGCCGCGCCGCTCGAGACGACCATGACCGTCTACCGCCCCGCGACGGCGAGCTGGTACGGCCCCGGCTTCTACGGCCGCACCACCGCGTGCGGGCTGCGCATGACCCGCACGCTGCTGGGCGTCGCGCACCGCAAGCTCCCATGCGGCGCCCAGGTCGCGATCACCTACAAGGGCAAGGCGATCACGGTTCCCGTCGTCGACCGCGGCCCGTTCAAGCGCGGCCACGACTGGGACCTCACCAGGGCCGCCGCCACGGCCCTCGGCTTCACCTACACGGACCGCATCGGCGCGATTCCGGTCGACTAGCACCGGGCCGGCGATCGCCGGTCCCATGCGATGATCGCCGCGGGATGAAGCTCCTCAACGTGTCCGGCGTGCGCCGGATCGCCCACGCGGTGATCCGGGATCCCGATCAGCACACGGTGATGGACGAGCACGGCGCGGTGCGATCGACGCAGGCGGCCGACATCTCGATGCCCGAGGCGGCGCTGGAGGAGATCTGGACGCCGATGCACCTCGAGCGCCTCGCGCGCACGTACTGGCGCTATCTCTCACGCGTGACGCTCGGACTGATCCGCGTCGTCTACACGCCGACGGAGCGGATGGTCGTGTTCATCGCCCGACCCCTCGTGCTGCTGCGCTTCCACGCGCCCGAGTACGCGATGGACGCAGAGCGCGGCATCGTGCGCTGGCGGATCCGTGACGGGATCCTCGTCGCCTCGGAGGGACACGAGGGCGACGGGTACCTGGAGATCGACGTACGCCGTTGCCCGCTCGAGGCGCCCGGGCGGGCGAAGCTCCACGTCGAGGTCGAGATCGCGTCGTTCTACCCCGCGCTCGCGCTGCGGATCGCGCGCTGGTTCTACGCGCAGACGCAGTCGCGCATCCACGTGCTGGTCACGCACGGCTTCCTGCGCTCGCTCTCCAAGCTCGATCTGGAGGAGTCCGCGGTCGGCCGCTTCGCGGTGCCCGGCGAGGTCCCGCCGCCGCCCTCGCGTCAGCCGCCGGCGTAGCCGGTCAGCCGGCGCAGCTTCTCGCGGTCGTGCCGCGACAGGATCCGCCGCACCGTGCCGGAGCGCGAGCGCATGACCAACGACTCCGTGCTCGCTCCGCGCGTGCCCTCGTAGCGGACGCCCTGCAGCACGTCGCCGTCGGTCACACCGGTGGCGGAGAAGAAGACGTCGTCCCCCTGGACGAGGTCGTCGTGGGTGAGCAGGCGCGCGAGGTCGTAGCCGGCCTCCGTCGCCGCCGTGCGCTCGTCGTCGTCACGCGGGTACAGGCGGCCGACCAGCGCGCCGCCGAGGCACTTCACCGCCGCCGCGGTGATCACGCCCTCGGGCGTCCCGCCGATCCCCCACAGGAAGTCGACCTTGCGCTCGGGAGAGACCGCGTTGAGCGCGCCCGAGACGTCGCCATCGGTGATGAGCTGGACGCGGCCACCGGCGTTGCGGATCGCCTCGATCCCCGCGGCGTGCCGCGGGCGGTCGAGCACGACGGCCATGACGTCGTTGACGTCGGTCTCCTTGCGCTCCGCGATCAGCTCCACCGTCTTGCCGAGCGGGCGGTCGAGGTCGAGCAGGTCGGCGAAGCGGTCGCCGGCCGCCATCTTCTCCATGTAGACGATCGGCCCCGGGTCGAACATCGTGCCGCGCTCGGCCAGCGCGATCACCGCGATCGCGCTCGGCATGCCCAGCGCGCACAGCCGCGTGCCCTCGAGCGGGTCGACCGCGACGTCGACCTCCGGCGGCGTGCCGTCGCCGATCTCCTCGCCGTTGTGGAGCATCGGCGCTTCGTCCTTCTCCCCCTCGCCGATCACCACGACGCCGTTCATGTGGATCGTGCGCAGCACCGCGTGCATGCCGTCGACGGCCGCCTGGTCGGCCGCTTCCTTGTCGCCGCGGCCGATCCAGCGCGCGCTCGCCAGCGCGGCAGCCTCCGTGACGCGCACCAGCTCCAGCGCGAGGTTGCGATCCGGCGCGACCTTCATCTCTCCAGCACCCCCGGGGGCTTGCAAGCTCGTTCGACCTCGGCCATGTGAGCGCCGACCCTATACGGTGCCCCCCGTGCCGGACTCACCTCGCTGGGGCCTCACCCTCCCGTTCGCCGGCGTCCCGCTGGCGCGCACCGAGCCGCTCGTCCGGCGCGCCGAGGCGGCCGGGTGGGACGACCTCTGGACCGGCGACACGAGCGGGCCCGACGGCTTCACGCCGCTCGCGCTCGCGGCGGCGTGGACGGACCGGATGCGGCTCGGCACCGGCGTCGTGAACGCGTTCACGCGCGGGCCGATGGTGCTCGCGCAGCACGCCGCCGCGCTGGCGGACGCCTCGAACGGGCGCTTCGTGCTCGGGCTGGGATCGTCCTCCGACGTGATCGTCGAGCGCTGGAACGGCGTGCCGTTCTCCAAGCCGCTGACGAAGGTGCGCGAGACGGTTGCGGCGCTGCGGCCGGTGCTGGCGGGCGAGCGCGGGCCGGGCGGCTTCAAGCTCGAGACGGCGCCGCCCCCGGTCCCGATCTAC
This sequence comes from Solirubrobacteraceae bacterium, assembly GCA_035489875.1. Lineage (GTDB taxonomy): Bacteria > Actinomycetota > Thermoleophilia > Solirubrobacterales > Solirubrobacteraceae > DASQMT01. Next base: position 14,847 of record DATHJG010000126.1, read on the forward strand.
GTCGCGGCGCTGCGCGATCGGATGCTGCGGCTCGGCGGTGAGGTCGCGGACGGCACGTTCGTGAACTTCCTCCCGCTGTCGGCGGCGGAGCACGTCGTCGCGACGATCGCGCCGCCGGACGGCCACGACGTCGTCTGCCGCTTCTTCTGCATCCCGCAGCCGGCGGAGGACGGCCTCGCGGTCGCGCGCTTCCTGTTCGCCGGCTACGCGACCGTCCCGGTCTACGAGGCGTTCTTCCGCTCGCTGGGCTGGGGCGCGGCGCTCGACCCGATGGTCGACGCGTGGCGCGGCGGGGATCGCAAGGGCGCGGTGGCGCTCGCGCCGGAGGAGCTGCTGCGCGAGATCTTCGTGTTCGGCGGGCCGGAGGAGATGCGCGAGCGGCTGGGCGAGTACGCGGCCGCCGGGATCACGACGCTCTGCCTCATGCCGATCTGCGGGCCGGAGGAGCTGCCCGACCTGGTCGACGCGCTCGCGCCGGCGTGAGCGGCGACCTGGTCATCGGGGCGGACGGGCTCCCGCGCTGCCGCTGGGGCGCGAGCACGCCGGACTACGAGGGCTACCACGACGCGGAATGGGGCAAGCCGGTGCACGACGCCGACGGGCTCTACGAGAAGCTCTGCCTGGAGGCGTTCCAGTCCGGGCTCTCCTGGCTCACGATCCTGCGCAAGCGCGAGGCGTTCCGCGCCGCGTTCGCGGGCTTCGAGATCGCGGCCGTCGCGCGCTTCGCGCCCGACGACGTAGAGCGGCTGATGGGCGACGCCGGGATCGTCCGCAACCGGGCCAAGATCGACGCGGCGATCGCGAACGCCCGCGCGGCTGCGGAGATCGAGGACCTGGGCGCGCTGATCTGGTCGTTCGCGCCGGACCCGGACGGGCGGCCCGCGCCGCGGACGATGGCGGAGGTCCCCGCGGTCACGCCCGAGTCGACCGCGCTCGCGAAGGAGCTCAAGCGCCGCGGCTTCCGCTTCGTCGGCCCGACCACCGCCTACGCGCTCATGCAGGCGTGCGGGCTGGTGAACGACCACATCGAAGGCTGCTGCGCCCGTTGATCGCGCTCGAGCGCCTGCGCCCTACCCATCCGCGCCCGGTGCACGAGTGGCTGGCCGAGCTGCGCCCGCAGGAGCGCGCGCCCGACGACCGTCCGTTCACCTACCTGAACATGGTCTCGAGCGTGGACGGGCGCGCCGCGATCGAGGGCCGCTCGGAGGCGCTCGGCTCCGAGGTCGACACGCTGCTGCTCACCGAGCTGCGCACGCTCGCCGACGCGGTGCTGGTCGGGAGCGGCACGCTGCGGGCGGAGGGCTACGGGAGGCTGGTCGGAAACCAGGAGCGGGTCGCGCGGCGGGAGGCGGCGGGCCTCCCGCCCACGCCGACCGCCGTAGTGCTCTCGCGCTCGCTCGACCTGCCGTGGGACGCGGGGCTGTTCGCGGCAGCGGACCAGCCGGTGCTGATCTACACAGGCGCCCACGCCGACCCGCCGGACGTCGCCGCGCCGCTCGAGCTGATCCGGCTCGCGGACCCGTCGCCGGCGGCCGCCCTGCGCGACCTGCGCGCGCGCGGCGTGCGCGCGCTGCTGTGCGAGGGCGGCCCGACGCTCGTCAGCGGGCTGCTGGCCGACGGCGTCGTCGACGAGCTGTTCTTCACGCTCTCGCCGCTGCTGGCGGGGAATGTCGACGCGCCGCGGATCGTCGAAGGGGAAGGCCTTCCCGAGCCGCTCGCACTGGCGCTCGAGTGGGTCCTCCACCATGACGGCGAGCTCTATCTCCGCTACCGGATCAGCCATGACCGATGACGCGCTGCGCCGCGCGCACGAGCTGGCCGCGGCGTGGCTCGAGGGGCTGCCCGAGCGGCCGGTGCGCGCGGCCGGCGACCCGGCCGGCCTGCGGGGACCGCTGCCGGAGCGGGGCGACGAGCCGGTGGCGGTGCTCGACGCGCTCGCGGCGGCGGCGGAGCCGGGGCTGGTCGCCAGCGCCGGCCCACGCTACTTCGGCTTCGTGACCGGCGGCGCGCTGCCCGCGGCGCTGGGCGCGGACTGGTTGACGTCGGCGTGGGACCAGAATGCGGCGCTGCACGCGATGTCGCCCGCGGCGGCGGCAGCGGAGACGACCGTGCTCGGCTGGTGCAAGGAGCTCCTCGGGCTGCCGGACACGGCGGGCGGCGGGATCACGAGCGGGGCGCAGATGGCGAACGTCACCGCGCTGGCCGCCGCGCGCCACGCGGTGCTCGCGCGTGCGGGCTGGGACGTGGAGGCGCTCGGGCTGGCCGGCGCGCCGGCGCTGCGGGTGATCGTCAGCGAGGAGTCGCACGCGACCGTGCTCAACGCCCTGCGCCTCCTCGGCCTCGGCCGGGACACCGCGATCCGGATCCCGACCGACGAGCAGGGCCGCATGCGCGGCTCCGCGCTGGCGGCCGAGCTCGCGGGCGGCAGCGGCGAGGCGACGATCGTCTGCGCGCAGGCCGGCAACGTCAACACCGGCGCGTTCGACCCGCTCGAGGAGATCGCCGCCGCGTGCCGCGCGCACGGCGCGTGGTGCCATGTCGACGGCGCGTTCGGCCTGTGGGCGGCGGCCGCGCCCGGTCGTGCGCACCTCACCGCCGGCGCGGCCGGCGCGGACTCCTGGGCCATCGATGCGCACAAGTGGCTCAACGTCCCCTACGACAGCGCGCTGGCGTTCGTGGCCGACCCCGCGCCGCTGAACGCCGCGATGGCGCTCACCGCCGCGTACCTCACGAGCGCGGGCGAGCGCGAGCGCAACGGCGCCGACTGGTCGCCGGAGGCGTCCCGCCGCGCCCGCGCGTTCCCGCTCTATGCGGCGCTCCGCCAGCTCGGCCGCAGCGGGGTGGCCGAGCTGGTCGAGCGCGACTGCGCGCTGGCGGCCCGGATCGCCGAGCGCCTGGCCGCCGAGCCCGGCGTGTCGATCCTCAACGACGTCGTCCTCAACCAGGCCCTCGTCCGCTTCGGCGACGACGACGCCGCGACCGACGCGGTCATCGCGCGCGTACAGGACGACGGCACGTGCTGGCTGGGCGGCACCCGCTGGCACGGCGTCGCGGCGATGCGCATCTCGGTCTCCGGCTGGCAGACCACGGCGGACGACGCCGACCGCTCCGCGGCCGCGATCGCGGAGGCGTGGCGCCGCGTGGCGGCGTGACCGGCGGGCGTGCCGGATAGGGTCCGCGCCCATGCTGATCGAAGGAGCAAGGGCACTGAGCTGCGGCGGGGCCTCGGGGCTCGGCGCCGCGACCGCGCGGCGGCTGCGGGCCGGCGGCGCGCACGTCACGATCGCCGACGTGAACGCCGAGCGCGGCGAGCCGCTCGCCGCCGAGCTGGACGGCGCGTTCGTCGCGTGCGACGTCACCGATCCCGACCAGGT